>URGA01000001.1 GCA_900547275.1 uncultured Oscillospiraceae bacterium
GACTCGGTGCGGGTAAGTGAAATCAAACTTGAAAAACTGTCTTCCGGCATGTTTTATAAGTTTAAAGTTGCAGTTCCCACAGCAGACGGACTGCGCGAAAACGTGGTTGGAGACGTTTCGTTTATTACGAAACCTAAAACACCGTCCGTTTCACTTGAGGCTTACGGTGCAACCTGTGTTACACTGAGCCTTGAAAGCGAAAAAACGCCGACTTCATTTAAAATCTACCGTAAAGACGGCAACGGAAAATTTAAGCTCATTGACACGGTTGACGGCAGTAAAACTCAATATGAAGATACTTCTCTTGAACCGAAAACGAACTATGAATACAAAATAAAATCGGTTGTTGAGAACTCAAAAAAGAAATCCGAAAGTAAGTATTCAAAAACTGTAGAAGTTAAAACAGGCAAAACAATGAAGCTCCCTAAAGTTTCAGGAGCCTGCAAAACATATGCTTACTACACGGCGGTAACCGACAAAACGTCTGCGGCTTATGCTGTTCTTAATTCAGGAACTTACAAAGGCGTAACTTACGAAACATATACAGACGAAGAAACGGGTATTAGAATGGTTGACGGCTGTTACTGCGCCGCTTTGGGAACGTATTACGGAACTGAAAAAGGTATGAAATACAGAATAACCCTCAAATCTGGTGAAACATTTAAAATCATTCTGTGCGATACTAAGTCAAACCGCCACACTGATAAAAAGCATCAGTACGCTAAGAAAAACAAAGATATCGTTGAATTTTACGTTGACAAGGATAAAATCCCTGATGAAGTTAACGGAAATTACAACGTTCTGGAACAGTTCAACGGACCTATTGCTTCAATTGAAAAAATAACCCAGGTCGAAAACGACACAGAAGAATAAAATATAAAGCCACGGATTTACCGTGGCTTTTATTTTTTCTTATTTGTTTACTACGTTTTGAGGATTACCGCTGATAAAAGCTTTCAAATTGTCTTCTAGTATGCCTAAAAGGCGTTTTCTTGTTTCATACGCAGCCCATGCTATATGAGGAGTAATAAGGCAATTTTTAGCTGTCAGCAGTGGATTATCAGCTTTTGCAGGTTCTGTTTCAAGAACATCAAGACCCGCTCCTGCAATTTTGCCGGAATTTAGAGCGTCAGCCAGAGCCTGTTCATCAACAACGGGACCTCTTGACGTATTAATGAATACAGCAGATTTTTTCATTTTAGAAAATGCTTCTGCATTCATCATTGAATTTGTCTGGGATGTAAGCGGGCAGTGACAGGTTACAAAGTCGCTTTCTTTAAGAATGGTATCAACATCTGTAAATCTGGTTTTCTTGAGACCGCCTGCTTCTTTAGGATGCGGTGCAAATGCTAAAACATTCATTCCGAAAACTTCCGCTATTTCCGCAACTCTGCGCCCGATTGCGCCGAAACCAATTATTCCGATTGTCTTTCCGTCAAGTTCGGCAAGCGGCGCTTTCCAGAAACAGAAGTCAGGGCAGGAGCACCATTCTCCGTTGTGAACTGCTTCTGAATGGAGTTCAACTCTGTTTGTAAATGCAAGAATAAAAGAAAATACCAGCTGTGCAACAGCATTAGTGGAATATGCCGGAATGTTCGATACGGTAATACCGAGTTCCTTAGCAGTTTCACAGTCAACAACGTTATAACCGGTGGACTGAAGACCGATATATTTTAACTCAGGACTGAGTTTTCTGAGAGTATCGCCGTCAAGAACGGTTTTGTTGATAATAAGAACGTCTGCGCCTTTTGCTCTTGAGACAACGTCCTCTTGATTTGTACGCTCATAAACAGTAAGATCACCGTATTTTTTAAACTGTTCCCAGCTTAAATCGCCGGGATTTGTTGTATATCCGTCAAGATTTACTATTTTCATATTTCACACGCCTTTCTCTGTACGAATTATAACCCTTTAACCGTAAAAAAGCAATATTGACTTGATAGGGAAGGGGAGTTTAGTTATAATATTTTATAAGTAAGACAAAGAATTTGCTCATATATATAGTAAAGGTGAAAATTATGAAAAAATCCTTTGTTCTTTTACTGACAGCGGCTTTTGTATTTGTTACCTGTCTGTCGCTAAATAATCTGCTTTCGCGTGTTAAACTGTCATCGCAGCATTTTAACTCTTCAAAGTTCAGTCTTGTTATTGACCCGGGTCACGGCGGAAGAGACGCGGGGACTAATGCGGCTGACATGACGCTGGAAAAAGATATAAATCTTGCGATAGCACAAAATCTGTATGATTTTGCGGCGGTAAGCGGAATGTCTGTTTCAATGACACGAACAGGTGATTATCTTGTTTACGGAAGCGGCGATGACCGAAACCGCTCAGATCTTTATAACCGATATGATTACATAAACAGCGTTGACAATGCGCTTTTGGTTTCGATACACCAAAATCATTACGAAGACACTTCCCAGTGGGGAATGCAAATCTGGTATACTGTTAATGACTCTAAGAGTAAACAGCTTGCCGATAGAATTCTTGAATACGATAAAAAATTCCTTCAGCCAGACAATAAGAGGACAAATAAACCCTCTGACGACAGTTACTACCTTCTTTATAAAGCAAAAGTGCCGTCAGTTATGGTTGAATGCGGTTTTATGAGCAATATTGAAGAGAATAATCTTCTTAAAACAGACGAATACAGGCAAAAAGTAGCATATGTTATTCTTTTAGGCCTTAACGATATGATGAAAGAACAGGAGCAGTAAAACAAAATGGCAAAAAGTAAGAGCGTATTTATTTGCAGTGAGTGTGGCTACGAGTCGGCAAAGTGGTACGGAAAGTGCCCGAATTGCGGCGAATGGAACACAATGAACGAAGAAATAAAATCTCCTTCGGCAGGAATTAAAGGCGGTTCAGTAGCATATAAAAGCAGTAAATTAATGCGCCTTAACGAAATTACTAATGATATCGAAAAACGTCTTTCGACGGGAATATCCGAACTTGACCGCGTTCTGGGCGGGGGAATTGTTGAAGGTTCGCTTGTCCTGCTGGGCGGCGACCCTGGAATAGGAAAGTCAACAATCCTTTTGCAAGCGTGTCAGAATATAGGAAAGGACAAAAAGATACTCTATGTCAGCGGTGAGGAATCTGTAAGTCAGATAAAACTGAGAGCAAACAGGCTTGAAGTATTTACAAAAAATCTTTTCCTGCTTTCCGAGACCGATGTGGGGATTATTGCGGAAACTATTCGCTGTGAAAAGCCTGATGTTGTGATTATAGACTCGATACAAACTATGGTTTACGATCAAGTTTCTTCTTCTGCAGGTTCCGTAACTCAGGTTAGGGAATGCACAAATATTTTTATGCACACTGCAAAATCCTACGGTATCCCGATTTTTGTTATAGGTCATGTTAACAAAGACGGCGCAATTGCAGGCCCGAAGGTACTGGAACATATTGTTGACACCGTTCTTTACTTTGAAGGCGAGCGAAATTACTCTTACAGAATACTGAGAAGCGTTAAAAACAGATTTGGCTCTACTAACGAAATCGGCGTTTTTGAAATGACCCAAAACGGACTAATGGAGGTGGAGAACCCTTCGCAGCTTATGCTTTCCGGAAGGCCTAAGAACACCAGCGGAACGTGCGTTGCCTGCGTCATGGAAGGCTCAAGACCGATTCTTGCAGAAGTTCAGGGACTTGTTACTGCAACCGGTTTCGGCAATCCGAGAAGAATGAGCACGGGTTTTGATTTTAACCGAATGGCAATGCTTATTGCTGTACTGGAAAAACGTGCAGGTTATTTTTTCAATAATATGGACGCATATATTAACGTTGTCAGCGGTCTTAAACTGGACGAGCCTGCGGCTGATTTGTCAGTAGCAATGGCTCTTGTTTCTTCGCTTAAGGATGAAGTCATAGGGGACAAAATACTTACTTTCGGCGAAATAGGACTTGCCGGTGAAATAAGGGCTGTCAATCACTGCGAACAGCGTGTCCAGGAAGCGAAGCGACTCGGCTTTGAAAGATGCGTAATTCCGTTTCATAATTATAAGTCACTTTCAAAAGATATAAAGAAAAGTCTTGATATTGTCCCTGTGCGCACAATAAGAGACGCTTTTTCTGCAATAACTGAATAAAAGGAAAATACAGAAGAACCTTCAAGATATTCTTCTGTATTTTTTATTTTGTTCTAGGAACAGGTTGACGAGTGATAAAAAAATTGCTATAATTATACAAAATAAATATTTTGTGCAATATAGGGGAGTTAAAAACCGAAAATTTGATAAGAATAGCTGTTTTGTTGTTTTTTTCTGCTTTAAAATCTATTTTCTTTGTTTTATGTAAAATATAAGTCTGCTCTGGAGCCTTTCAGTTTTTTTCAGACGATACTCACATCGTTTTTTAAATTTCTATTGAATTTAATCTTGCTTCATGTTCTTACTGCGATGATAATTATGTCGCAGTTTTGTGGATATTAGGATTAGACTATGATTATAACTGAAATTACGATTTATAGCGTATAACATATAAAAACTGATTTTTCAGCGTTTTCTTCAAAGGCAGTTTTTCTTTGTCTTTGTTTATGGGTTATTTATTTATAGTGAAGTAATGACATTAGTATGCTAATTTTCCTATTAAAAATTGATTTTTAAAAATATTTATGCTTGTTTAACAATGCCCTTTTTATCTTAATATTATTTTCTAATACTTGTGAAACAGTTTCACAGCGCGGAGGTGCTTATTATAATGAGAAAAGATGAATTTCAATATTTGCCTCAGTTAGTACAGCAATATCTGATTTACCTTGAAGCAATCAAAGGCCATAGCGAACTCTCAGTAATAGAATATGCTTCAGATCTTCGTACCTTCTTTCGTTATATTGCTCGGCTTAAAGGTCTTTGCAGTAAGGATACGCCTGATGAAGATATTGATATCTCCCCTATTGACCTTGATTTTATAAAAAAAATCACCTTAAATGATGCTTATATGTTTCTAATTTACTGCAAAAATAAAAGAAAAAACAATGAAACTACGAGAGCGCGAAGAGTTATAGCAATAAGACGATTTTTTATTTATTTAACTGATAATCAAAAGCTTTTAGATGAAAATCCTATGAAAACTCTTGATATTCCGAAGACAAAAAAAGCCCTGCCTAAATACCTCACATTAGAGGAAGCAGAGCGGTTGCTGGACGTTATTGACGGAAAATTCAAGGAACGTGATTATGCTATTATAACGCTGTTTTTAAATTGCGGAATGCGGCTTGCCGAGCTTGTTAGTATAGATTACAATGATATAAAAGCAGACGGCTCTCTTATTATAACAGGTAAAGGAAACAAAGAACGCAGAATATTTCTTAATCAGGCGTGCGTTAATGCGGTAACTGCTTACATGAAAGTCAGACCACATGACGGAGTCAAAGATAAAGCCTTGTTTCTCAGTTCAAGAAATCAGCGTATAAGTCCTAAAACAGTACAACATATCGTTTACCAGTATCTTGATAAAGCAGGTCTTGGCGACCGTGGTTTGTCTGTGCATAAACTGCGTCACACTGCTGCGACTTTGATGTATCAGCACGGTAACGTTGACCTTCTATTGCTTAAAGAGATATTGGGGCACGAAAATCTCGGTACTACGGAGATATACACACATATCAGCGAAGACGCCGCCAAAAAGGCTGTTGCTTCAAATCCGCTGTCAAAAGAAAAGGCTAAATGGTAATTACAGAGCGAAAAAGCGTTGTTATTCCTGCGTTTACTAATGCCGCCAGCGCCACAACTACAGCAAAAATCAAATATTTTTTCAGATATGACTTAACATCAAATTGGGTCATATCTGTTTTTTTTACTGATAAGTCAAAAATACTTCTGGACATATCAGTACTTATTTTTATAGACATGGTAATTACTGTTAAAAGTAAAGCGGCGGCAGGAATTACCATTAAAAGGCAGTACACAATACCTTTTGCGCCATTGTTTACATAGTAATAGGCTACCTTCATTCCGATTACGATGCCGCATCCCAGCGGAACGAAATTAACGAAAGGAAAACCTATCATACAAAAGCCAAGAAAAACGGTTATAAGAAATATACTGAAATAAAGGCAAAAATCAACAATAAACAGCTGAAGGAATTCAGACTGAGTAAAGGTTGTCAGAATATTATCCAGCGTTTCACCGGCAAATTGTTTGTAAATCGTACTTCCTATTATCAGTCCGCATATGTAAAAAACAAAGCTGTATATGTATGACTTGTAGTCAAATATGTTGAACTCTTTTAATTCTGCCAGTTTTGTTTCCGGCTTTTTGAAAAAATCAAATTCCTGTTCTTTGTTTTCTTTCATGTTTTACACCTTGATTTTCTTTTTACCGAATGAAGCAATTACAGCACAGCTTGGTATCAGTAACAATCTGATAATGAATAACATTGTGCCAACAGGGTTGATACAGCCGTTAACCACTGAAATAATCAGTGCGGGCATAACAGAAAGTACAGCCATAACTGTTCGATTATTTTTTATTCCGCTGATTGAAATTTTAGCAATGATAAACGGACACAAAATGTCCATAGCTATTGCCAAATACGGTATGTTGTCAAGATCCATATCCGTTTTCCAAACAATAAGAGCAAGGAGCGCCGCCGCAGTGCCGTAGCAAATAACGGTGGCAAAAACAACTTTGACGATATAAATCACTAACAATTTGCCTGATTTTCCTACATTAAACTTTGGCATAAAAAATCTCCTCCGAATAAAAACTATTCAGAGGAGTAATTTTTTAGAACTTTATAAGGATTTTATTTTTCGATTTTTTCTTCAGCTTCTTTTACAACGTCGGTTTTCTCTTCAGCATCCTTTTTCTTGTTCTTTTTGCTGTTTTTCTTGTTCTTAGCCGCTTCCTTAGCTGCTTCAACTTCTTTCTGGTGCTGTTCCATCTTAGTCTTGTTTGTGTTTACAGCCCAGCGCTGAATGCGCATTTTGTTGCGGTCTGCACCTGTTTCAATAATAAGGTCTTCTTCACGAATTGTAACAACTTTACCGACAATACCGCCGATTGTGATGATCTCATCGCCGATTTCAAGCGAAGATCTCATTTCCTGCTCTTCTTTCTGGCGCTTTCTCTGAGGACGGATTGTAAGGAAATACATGGCAACAACCATTACAACCATTACAATCAGGAAAGATGTTGATGATGCGCCGCCTCCGGCAGCTGAAGAAGATGCTGTAGATGATAAAAGTAAAATTGGTGTCATTTCATATTCCTCCCGAAAATGATGAAACTATTATATCAAATATAAAATATATTTCAAGTCTTTTCTATATTCTGGTATCAAGTTTCACACAATATTCATTTTTATAATCTTCAAACGTACCGTTTTCTAACACTTGTCTTATTTCTGTCATCAAATTATTATAAAAATAAAGATTATGCATAACAGCAAGCCGCATACCAAGCATTTCTCCTGCTTTAAGAAGATGTTTGATATAAGCACGGCTGTAATTCTGACATACAGGGCAGCTGCACTGAGGGTCAATTGGCTGTCCGTCGTGATCGTATTTTGCGTTATTTATGTTGATTATTCCTGCTTTAGTAAACAGATGACCATGGCGGGCATTTCTTGAAGGCATTACACAGTCAAACAGATCTACGCCTCTGGAAACGCCTTCGAGAATATTTCCGGGTGTACCTACGCCCATAAGGTATCGCGGTTTGTCCTTTGGCATATACGGCTCAACGGCGCTTATTATTCTGTACATATCTTCCTTTGGTTCACCAACTGCAAGGCCTCCGATAGCATATCCGTCGCAGTCAAGCTTTGCAATTTCTTTCATATGCCATATGCGTATATCATCATATGTGCATCCCTGGTTTATTCCGAAAAGAAGCTGGTTTTTATTTATGGTTTCGGCCAAAGAATTGAGCCTTTCCATTTCAACCTTACAGCGTTCCAGCCATCTAAGTGTTCTTTTGCAAGATTCGGTTGCGTATTTTCTTGTGGCTGGATTTTCAACACATTCGTCAAAAGCCATTGCAATGGTAGAAGCAAGATGAGACTGAATTTGCATACTTTCTTCAGGCCCCATAAATATCTTTTTTCCGTTTACGTGGGAATGAAACGTTACGCCTTCTTCCTTGATCTGGTTCAGTTTTGCAAGACTGAATACCTGAAATCCGCCGCTGTCTGTAAGTATCGGTCTGTTCCAATTAGTGAACTTGTGAAGACCTCCCATTTCAGCAACCAGCGTATCCGAAGGACGGACATGCAAATGATATGTGTTGCAAAGCATAACCTGACAGTTGATATCTTCAAGATCACGGGTAGAAAGCCCCCCCTTGATTGCACCGCAGGTAGCAACGTTCATAAAAGCAGGTGTTTGAACCGTTCCGTGAACAGTCTGAAACTCTCCCCTTCTCGCCGCACCAAGCTGTTTAATTACTTTAAACATATATTTTTACCTCAACAAATAAACATTGCGTCACCGAATGAGAAAAATCTGTATTTTTCCTTTACGGCGGTATTATAAGCGTTCATAATATTATCAAATCCGGCAAAAGCGCTGACAAGCATGATAAGCGTGCTTTCAGGCAGATGGAAATTAGTAATCAGTGCGTCCATGCACTTGAATTCAAAGCCCGGATAAATGAAAATACTTGTATTGTCGTCATCCTCGCAGATACAGCCGTTTTTAGCGGCAACAGACTCAATAGTTCTGCAAGACGTTGTGCCGACAGCGATTACTCGTCCGCCGTTTTTCTTGGTTTCGTTTATCAGTTCAGCCGTTTCAGGGGGCATATGATAATGTTCCGTGTGCATTTTGTGTTTCGTTACATCGTCTACTTTTACAGGACGGAAAGTACCGAGACCTACATGAAGCGTAACATAGCCTATTTTTACACCCATCGCCTTGATTTTTTCAAGCATTTCGGGAGTAAAGTGAAGACCCGCAGTAGGAGCGGCGGCGGAACCGAGTTCCTTGCTGTATACAGTCTGGTAACGCTCTTTGTTTTCCAGTTTTTCTTTTATGTAAGGCGGAAGTGGCATCTGACCTATTTCGTCAAGAACTGCGAAAATATTACCGTCGCAGGTGAAGCGTACAATTCTGTTGCCGTCTTCCTGGACGTCAATAACCTCTCCCTGGAGTTTTCCGTCACCGAAATCAAACATTGTTCCGATTTTAGCACGTTTTCCTGGTTTGCATAAGCATTCCCAAACGTCGTTTTCCTTCTGAGTAAGGAGTAAAAACTCTACATATGCTCCTGTCTCCATCTTTGTTCCGTAAATTCTTGCGGGAATTACTCTTGTATTATTAAGTATCAGGCAGTCTTTGTCTGTTAAGTATTCGGTTAAATCCCTGAAAATTCTATGTTCTATGGCGCCTGTTTCCTTGTTAAGCACCATTAGGCGAGAAGCGTCTCTCGGTTCAATTGGAGTCTGAGCTATCAGTTCCTGAGGCAAATCGTAGTAAAAATCCGAAGTTTTCATAAATTATCTCCATAAAATATTTGACATATATATATAGTAAGTGATATTATATCTAAAAAGTGTTGAGAATTTTTCCATCTCAACTCTGCCTAGAGTATTATATTGCAAAATGCTTTTATTTACAAGGCATTTTTTAAGGAGAATGAATTATGAACAAAAAGTACAAAGTAGGAATCGTAGGTGCCACGGGTATGGTAGGCCAGCGTTTTGCAACTCTGCTGGAAAATCATCCCTGGTTTGAAGTAGTTTGTCTCGCAGCTTCTGCAAGAAGCGCAGGCAAAACATATGAAGAAGCAGTAAGCGAAAAATGGTGCATGGATAAGCCTATTCCCCAATCAATGAAGGATATAGTTATCATGGACGCAACAGCTGATATCGACAAAATCACTTCTCTTGTTGATTTCGTATTCTGCGCTGTTGATATGAAGAAAGATGAGATCAAAGCACTTGAGGAAGAGTACGCAAAGCATGAGTGCCCCGTTGTTTCAAACAACTCAGCGCACCGCTTTACTCCCGACGTGCCGATGGTGGTTCCGGAACTTAATCCTGAGCATATTGAAATCATCCCCTCTCAGCGCAAACGTCTCGGAACAAAGCGCGGATTTATTGCAGTCAAATCAAACTGCTCACTCCAGAGCTATGTTCCCGCACTGTTCCCGCTTCATGGAAAATTCGGCATCAAGCGCGTTCTTGTGTGCACATACCAGGCAATCAGCGGTGCAGGCAAGACATTCGAAAGATGGCCCGAAATGATCGATAACGTTATCCCCTACATCGGCGGCGAAGAAGAAAAGAGCGAAAAAGAGCCTCTTAAACTTATGGGTAAAATTGTCGGCGACGAAATTGTTTCAGCAACCAAACCCCAGTTCACCGCTCAGTGTATCCGCGTTCCCGTTACAAACGGTCATCTCGGTGCAGTATTTGTAGATTTTGAAAATAAGCCAAGTAAAGAAGAAATGATTGAAATCTGGGAGAATTTCAAAGGCAGAGCGCAGGAACTCGAACTGCCCAGCGCTCCGAAACAGTTTTTGCATTATTTCACTGAGCCTGACCGTCCCCAGATCAAGTCTGAAAGAGAACTTGAAAACGGAATGGCGGTTTCAATCGGCAGACTTCGTGAAGATACTCAGTATGACTATAAATTTGTATGCCTTTCTCACAATACACTCCGCGGCGCGGCAGGCGGCGCTGTTCTGCTTGCTGAACTGCTGGCAGCTGAAGGCTACATGGACTGATTTGAAGGGAGAAAATTACTATGAAAAATCCTATTTTTACCGGCGCCGCTGTTGCAATAATTACACCGATGCACGAAGACGGCACCGTTAATTATGAAGAATTTGCCCGCTTTGTTGACTGGCAGATAGAAAACGGCACAGACGCTATCGTAATCTGCGGAACAACCGGCGAAAGTTCAACACTTGATGTTGATGAACATATGGCAGCCATCAAATGGTGCATTGAATATGTTAACGGAAGAATTCCCGTTATTGCCGGAACAGGTTCCAACTCAACAGCAAGTGCAATTGAGATGAGCGTTGAAGCTTGTGAATACGGAGCAGACGCTCTCCTCCTTGTAACACCTTACTACAACAAAACAAGCCAGGCTGGTCTTATTGCTCATTACACAGCTATCCATGATGCAACCGACAAGCCTATTATCCTTTATAATGTTCCTTCAAGAACCGGCCTCAACATTAAGCCCGAGACTGCTCTTGAACTTTCAAAGCTCCCGAGAATTAACGGTATTAAAGAAGCTTCGGGCGATCTTGACCAGATTGCTAAGGTTAAGGAACTCTGCGGTGACGAACTTAATATCTGGAGCGGCAACGACGACCAGATTGTTGATATTCTTGACCGCGGCGGACTTGGCGTTATCAGCGTTCTTTCCAATGTTTGTCCTCAGGAAACACATGATATCGTGGCTAAATATCTTGACGGTGACAAAGAAGCTTCAAAGGCTCTTATGGACAAATATATGAAGCTTGCTAAGACCCTTTTCTGCGATGTTAACCCAATTCCAGTTAAGGAAGCAGTTAATTTGATGGGCTACAAAGCCGGCCATTGCAGAATGCCTCTCGTTGACCTTTCAGATGAAAACAAGAAACTTATGAAAGAAACCCTTGAGGAATACGGTTTGATTAAATAAGATTAAGGCAGGACGTATAAATGACAAGACTGATAATATCAGGCGCAAACGGAAAGATGGGCAAAGTTATCCGAAATGTTGTAAGCGCCAAGGATGACTGCGAAGTTGTTGCAGGTATTGATATCAATACTGCGAGCGACTCATTCCCCATTTACGACTCCCCTGAGAAAATTGCTGAAGAGGCAGATGTAATTATTGATTTTTCAAATCCGGCACTGCTAGACAGTCTGCTTGATTTTGCTGTAAGCAGAAAGATACCGCTTGTTATAGGAACAACGGGTTATGATGAAGCCCAGAAAGAAAAAATCAGAAAAGCATCAGAAAAAACTGCTGTTTTCTTCACTTACAATATGTCGCTTGGTGTAAACCTTCTTGCAAGCCTTGCTAAAAAGGCTGTTGAAGTGCTCGGAAGCGATTTTGATATTGAAATTGTAGAAAAACATCACAATCAAAAGATTGACGCTCCCAGCGGTACAGCTCTTATGCTTGCCGACGCAATGTGCGAAGAAATCGACAGACCTATGAAATACGAATACGACCGTCACTCAAAGCGTGAGAAACGTACCCGCGATGAAATCGGTATTCACGCAGTTAGAGGCGGCACCATTGTCGGCGAACATGAAATTATTTTTGCCGGAAGAGATGAGATCATAACTCTCAGCCACTCCGCAAGAAGCAAAGAGATTTTCGCAGTAGGCGCAGTAAATGCCGCTATGTTTATGAACGGCAAGGAAGCCGGTCTCTATGACATGAGCCAAATGATTGATTAGCTTTAAGCCCCTGTTTCACAGGGGCTTTTTTATGATTAATTTTAGACAGTAAAAAAGACGGCGGATAAATTCCGTCGTCTTTTATTTTAATCGTATTATTCTTTAGTCCAGGTTACGCCCTGAGGAGTGTCTTTTAAGATTATGCCTTTTGCTTTAAGTTCGTCACGAATCTTGTCAGCAGTAGCAAAGTCTTTATTCTTTCTTGCTTCCTGGCGTTTCTCAATAAGAGCCTCAATTTCGCTGTCAACGTCGTTTGACTTACGGTTATAAAGAATGCCCAGAACATTGCAAAGCTCGTCAAAAAGGCCTGCGGCGGTTTCACAGACGTGTTTTGAAACGTTTTTATCAAGAATTCTAGTGTTGATATCTTTAACGAGTTCAAATACAGCAGAAAGACCGTCAGCAGTATTAAGATCGTCGTCCATTGCTTCGATAAATCTGTCGCGGTGAGCGGCAATATCTGAAAGAAGCTGTTCATCGTCTGCGACATCTGCAGAAGCATTCTTTACGGCAAAATCGAGACTTTCACGGCAGGTATAAAGACGTTCAAGAGCCGCTTTGCACTGATTTATAATATCAAGATTATAATTAATTGGTGAACGGTAATGAGCAGAGATAAGGAAGTATCTGATTACTTCGTATCCGTAAACGTCCGCAATTTCTCTTACCGTTTTAAAGTTACCCAGCGACTTACTCATTTTTACATTGTCAACATTAATGTATCCGTTATGCATCCAGTAATTTGCAAATGAGCATCCGTTTGCGCACTCGCTCTGAGCAATTTCGTTTTCGTGGTGCGGGAAGATAAGATCCTGTCCGCCGCAGTGAATATCAATTGTTTTTCCGAGATATCTGCGGTTCATTGCCGAGCACTCAATGTGCCAGCCGGGACGTCCGTGGCCCCAGGGAGACTCCCAGTAAGGCTCACCTTCTTTGGCCGCTTTCCAGAGAGCGAAATCAAGCGGATCTTCCTTCTGTTCACCTACGGCAATACGAGCGCCGCTTTCAAGATCCTCGATTGGCTGGTGAGAAAGTTTGCCGTAATTTTTGTCCATTCTTGTTCTGAAATAAACGTCTCCGTTTACTGCATAGGCGTAACCTTTTTCTTCGAGCGTTTTTATTATATCGATAATTTCATCAATGTTTTCCGTAGCTTTAGGATGAACTGCGGCGTCTTTAAAATTAAGGCCGTGGGCGTCTATCCAGAACTCATTGATGTATTTTTCCGAAATTTCCTTGTAAGTCTTTCCTTCTTCGTTTGCGCGATTAATAATCTTATCGTCAATATCGGTAAAATTCTGAACGAATTTAACTTTCATACCACGGTATTCAAGATATCTGCGCAGAACGTCAAAAACACACAGCGGACGTGCGTTACCTATATGAATATAGTTATAAACAGTAGGTCCGCAGGCATAAATCTTTACTTCATTCGGGTCCTGAGGAACAAATTCCTCTTTCTGTCTTGTTAAAGTATTAAATATTTTCATTTTATCTGCTCCTTTAGTTTTTCTATTTCTTCTTTAAGCATTTCTATTTTTGCTTCGTTGTTATGAATAGCATTCATTACGGGATCAGGGATATTTATCTGGTCAAGATCGTCAACTCGTTCGCCGTTCATTCTTACCACTTCTCCGGGAACGCCTACAACTGTACAGTTAGGCTCAACGTCCTTAACCACTACTGCACCGGCGGCTACTTTTGAGTTACGACCGATTGTAATAGGTCCGAGAACTTTTGCGCCGGAGCCTATCATAACACCGCTTTCAATGGTGGGATGACGTTTTCCTAAATCTTTGCCCGTACCGCCCAGGGTTACGCCCTGATAAATCATTACGTCGTCGCCGATTTCAGTTGTTTCGCCGATGACTATTCCGCTTCCGTGGTCAATACATACGCGGCGGCCTATTTTTGCTCCGGGATGAATTTCTATTCCCGTTTTATGAGCTGTTCTCTGGCTTATCATACGCGCAAGAAAAGGCATATTGTGGTTGAGAAACCACTGTGCCTTGCGGTGACTTCTGAGAGCCTTAAAACCTGGATACAGGAGCACTATTTCAATCGGGCTTCTTGCCGCAGGGTCGTGCTCCATAAAGCACTTTATATCCTCTTTATATCTGTCAAACATTGAGCACCTCCAAAAAAAATATGCCCCTGTCAAAATGACAGAGGCAATAGAAATACTGCGGTTCCACTCTTATTTATACTCAAGCTCTAATTGAGCCTTTTGCCTGTAACGGGGCCTTATCCGTCGCAGAATACTGTTAATTCCTCTGCGAAGCTCCGGGGTGCATTTCGCCGCTCCTCATCATACGGATGTTTCACCATATCATCCGCTCTCTTTCTGACCGGTGCGCAGTTACTTCTCCCCATCAGTGCTTTTTCATATTAAATTCAATATCATTATAGCAAATAAAAACAATTTTGCAACTGTTATTTTGTTTTAATCAGATGCCAGCCGTCTTTTGCATAAACAAGTCCGGAAAGCAATGTAATAACACCTACTATCCAAAACGCGACAGTACAGTAAACATTGAGCCAGCCTGTTGACGGATCAATATCTGCTTTTCCCTCGCCGATAGCAAGAAGCAAATAGGTCATACCTGTTGTTGACATCTGCAAGAAAGTCTTAGCTTTGCCAAATTTATTGGCGGCAACAACTTCTCCTTCGGCAGCTGCTGCCATTCTTATTCCTGCTACAAGGAATTCACGGGCAAGCATCAGCATGATAACAAGATCAGTATGCCATCCCATGTTTACAAAAACAAGAAACGCCGCAAATACAAGGGATTTGTCTGAAAGCGGATCCATAAGTTTACCGAAATCAGTAACAAGTCCGTTTTTTCTGGCAATATAACCGTCGACCTTATCGCTCATGCACGCCACAAAATAAATTACAAGGGCAACAGACCAGTGATAAGGAAATTCTATCAGAGAAGCTGCAAGCAAAAACGGAATGCAGACAAATCGAAAAACAGTAATTTTATTAGGTAAATTCATTTTAACATTCTCCAATCAAATCATAGCCTTCTGTACCGGTAACGGTAACATCAGCAAAATCACCGTTTTGCAGCTTTTCATTGCTGGTGAAAATGATATTGCTGTCAATCTCAGGCGAGTCGAAGTAACAGCGCCCGATATAACGGCCGTTTTCAAAGCCGTCAACAATTGTTTTATACGTCTTCCCTACCCTACGGCTGTTACAGCATTCTGTAACTTCATACTGAATGTTCATCAGCGTTTCGGCGCGTTCTTTTTTTACCTTTTCGTCAATCTGGTTCGGAAAAGATGCGGATTTCGTACCTTCTTCAGGGCTGTATGTAAAACATCCCATTTTATCAAACTTCATTTCGCGCACAAATCTGCAAAGTTCCGTAAACTGTTCTTCAGTTTCGCCCGGGAAGCCCACCATAAACGTTGTGCGAAGAGCAAGATCAGGAATACGGCTTCTCATATTTTCAATCAGTTTTTTGAGCGTATCGTAAGAGCCATATCTGTTCATTGATTTAAGAATGTCTCCGTTGCAGTGCTGAAGCGGTATGTCAATATAAGAACATATTTTTTCCTCGCTTGCAATTACATCAATGAGTTCATCGGTGATGTGATCAGGATAACAGTAGTACATTCTTATCCATTCAATGCCGTCTATCTTAACAAGCTCTCTGAGAAGTTCAGAAAGCATATATTTTTTGTAGATATCTTTACCGTAAAGCGAAGTATCCTGGGCTACAAGTATAAGTTCTTTTACACCTTTTGACGCAAGTTCTTTAGCCTCTTCAACAACATTTTCAATCTTTCGGGATCTGAACGGTCCTCTGATTGACGGAATAGCGCAGTAAGAACAGCAGTTTGAACAGCCTTCGCTGATTTTCAGATAAGCCCAGTGAGGCGGTGTAGAAAGCATTCTTCCTCCCTCAAGGGGAAGTAAGTTCTTTTTTGGAAAAAGATTTGTTGTAACGCCGCACAGAGCTTTTTGGCAAACTTTTACAATGTCCTTATTAGCCCCAATACCGATAACAGCGTCAACTTCAGGAATTTCTTTCATCACTTCGTCTTGGTAACGTTCAGCAAGGCATCCTGTTACAACGATGGCTGAAATTATTCCCGCTTCCTTGTACTGAGCAACTTCAAGTATTGTATCTATTGCTTCACGCTTTGCGTCGTCAATGAAGCCGCAGGTGTTTATAATAACTAAATCGCTTTCTTCAATGGAAGAAACAATTTCAAATCCGGCTTTATTCAGTTTGTCTAGCAGCATTTCACCGTCTACCTGATTTTTCGGACAGCCCAGTGAAATCATACCAATTTTATTCATCGTCATCATTCTCAAATCTGTAAAATGCTGATTTAATATCGCTGTAAGTAAAGCCTTTTCTCATAAGTGCGGCAGTAACTTTTTCCCTGCCGTTATCTTGTAGAAGCTTCGTTCTGTATTTACCTTCAATAAGGGCAAGAGCATTTTTTACGTTATCCGGTTCATCATCTTCCAGCAACTGCTGAACAATGTCTCTGTCAATTCCGCGGCGAAAGCACTCCTGTCTGACATGAGATGCGGAATAATGTTTTGTCTCAAAAAGATACTTAACGAGATTTCTTGCGTATTTCTCATCATCAAGATATCCGAATTCAAGCATTTTTTCAATGGCTTTGTCAGCACTGACGGGATCTGATGTACGAATAAGCTTGTCACGGAGTTCCTTTATGGAGTGATCCCGACGTGAAAGCAGATCAGCCGCCTTGTTGACAGCCTTTCGATACTGAATTGCACTAAGCAATTCGTTCCATTCGTCCTCGTCAATTTCCGTTCCGTCCTTAATGTAATGTTCAGCCCAGAAATCAGCGTCGGTAGTAGCCTGATACTCGCCGTCAATAAGAAGATGAATTTTTTTGCCTCTGCCCTTTTGGTGGGTAATAATCATTATTCGTCGTCATCCTCAACAGCAATATCAAGTTTTGCTCTGGCGGCTGCTCTTGTCTGTTTAGCAGTGTCTGCAACGGCAGGTTCTGTTTCAGCTTTAGGAGCGGCTTTGGGCTGATATTTCTGATTTGAGGTCTCCTGAATTTCCGCCATTTTCTCTTTGATTTCTTCTTCAAGCTGTGCGGCAAACTCAGGCTCATCTTTAATAACCTGTTTTACGTTGTCACGGCCCTGTCCGAGACGTCTGTCTTTGTATGAGAACCAGGAGCCGCCTTTCTTGATAATGCCGTATTCAACGCCCATATCAAGGATTTCGCCTTCTTTGCTGATACCGGTTCCATACATAATATCGAACTCGGCCTGCTTAAACGGAGGCGCTACTTTGTTTTTAACAATCTTGGCTCTTGTTCTTGAACCGACAAATTCATTTCCCGGAGCCTTGAGCTGTTCAATTTTGCGAACATCAATACGCATGGAAGCGTAGAATTTCAGAGCACGTCCGCCGGTTGTAACTTCCGGGTTGCCGTAAATTACGCCGACTTTTTCACGAAGCTGGTTGATGAATAAAATAAGGCAGTTAGACTTGTTGATAGCGCCTGTAAGTTTACGAAGCGCCTGGCTCATAAGTCTTGCATGAAGACCTACATGGGAATCGCCCATTTCACCGTCAATTTCAGAACGAGGAACGAGTGCCGCAACAGAGTCAACTACAATAATGTCTACAGCGCCTGAACGAACGAGCTGTTCCGTAATTTCCAGTGCCTGCTCACCGTAGTCCGGCTGAGAAACGAGAAGAGAGTCAACGTCAACACCGAGATTAGAAGCGTAAATCGGGTCAAGAGCATGCTCAGCGTCAATAAACGCAGCAACGCCGCCGGTTTTCTGAGCCTCTGCAACGCAGTGAAGAGCAAGGGTTGTTTTACCGCTTGATTCAGGTCCGTATATCTCAACGATTCTTCCCTTCGGCAAACCGCCGATACCGGTAGCGATATCAAGAGAAAGCGAGCCTGTTGATATAGCGTCAACATTAAGATGACTGTTTTCTCCGAGGCGCATAATAGCGCCGTCGCCGTATTGCTTTTTTATTTGTTTCATTGCCGCTTCAAGAGCGGTCTGTCTGTTATCTGCCATATGGTCTCCTCCCTGATAATCATTATTCTAATTATATTATATATAAAGGATAAAATCAACATTTAACTTTTGACAGGGTCATATTTTGACGTATTTTTAATTTTTAGTTAAAAAATACTTGCAATTTGTGCGGATGTGTGATATTATATCCGCGTTGTAAATTTGTAAGGAGGTGTTCGCACATGGCAAAATGTGAATACTGCGGTAAAGAAATGTCTTTCGGCATCAAGGTTTCTCATTCACACAGACGTTCAAACAGAACCTGGAAACCCAACATCAAGAAGGTTAAGGCTATTGTAAACGGCTCTCCTAAAAGAGTTTACGTTTGCACAAGATGTCTCCGCTCCGGTAAGGTTGAAAGAGCGTAATTCTTTCCAAAATGAAAACCGCTGTAATACAGCGGTTTGTTTTTTTATAAAAATATAAGTACAAAAGCAGGGATTGTCTTCCCTGCTTTTTCTTTTATCTATTGAGATCTTTTATCTTCGCTCTTTTTTGAAAAAGAAATCTTTGACTCGGTTCCGTTAATCAGTTTCTTAATGTTGGTTCTGTGAGCAACAATAACAATGACCGCAAATACTGCGGATATAACGGTAATCCAAAGAGAACGGTAAAATGCGAACATCAAAATCGGATAAAGCACCGCCATAATTATTGAACCCAGCGAAACCCACTTGGTAATCGCTACAGTAATTATAAATACGGCAAGCAGTATCAATCCGATGCGCCAGTCAATCATAAAGACCATACCACCGCATGTAGCGACACCCTTTCCGCCCTTAAAATTAAAATAGCAAGGAAAGATGTGACCTAAAACGCAAAACAAACCTGCAAATGATTTAATGAAAATAACATAACCGTTATAATCTTCGGCTCCGATTATAAATCTAGCGATAATAATTGCAACGGCTACCTTAAGCATATCGCCTATTATTGTAAGCGCGGCCATTTTTTTGCCGTAACTTCTGAGCATGTTTGTAGAGCCTGCGTTTCCGCTTCCGTGATGTCTTACATCATCTTTATCAATTTTTCGCGAAAGGATAATACCGAAATTGACGCTGCCTAAAAGATATGACAAAACGGCAATGAGCACAAGTTTTACTGCTATCACTTTTTGCCCTCTCCCCTTTCGCGGATTATAAATCTGACGGGTGTGCCGTCAAGACCGAAAACATCGCGAATCTGATTTTCAAGATAACGCTGATATGAAAAATGAAAAAGCTGAGAATCGTTTACAAAAAAGACGAAAGTCGGAGGACAGGTAGAAGCCTGGGTCATATAATATATCTTCAGCCTCTTTCCCTTATCTGTAGGAGGCTGAACTCTTGCAGTTGCATCTGCCAGTATTTCATTAAGTTTACCGGTTGAAATGCGCATTGAGTGGTGAGCATTGACAGAAACTATCATTTCAAAAAGTCTGTCAAGGCGCTGACCTGTTTTAGCAGAAATGAAAATGATAGGAGCGAAGCGCATAAACGAAAAATCGTTTTGAAGCTTTTCGCGGTATTTCTGCATCGTGGTGCCATCCTTCTCAACGGCGTCCCACTTATTAACAGCGATAAGACATGCTTTGCCCTGCTCCAGCGCAATTCCGGCAACTTTTGAATCCTGCTCTGTAAAACCTTCAACAGCGTCTATCATTATTACACAGACGTTTGCGCGTTCAACAGCCATTCTGGCGCGGATTATGCTGTATTTTTCAATAGCGTCGTTTATCTTGCTCTTTCTTCTGATACCGGCGGTATCAATAAGAGTAAATTTTCCAAACTGATTTTCAACAAAAGTATCTGTTGTATCTCTTGTTGTTCCGGCGATATTTGAAACGATAGCTCTGTTTTCTCCGCTGATTTTATTTACAAGGGAAGATTTGCCTACATTCGGTTTTCCGATAATAGCAACTTTAATAGAATCGTCGTCCTCTTCTTCCCCATCGTTTTGCGGGAAGTAAGAAATAATCCTGTCAAGCAGATCTCCTGTTCCGTGACCGTGAGTAGCAGAAACTCCCACCGGGTCACCCATGCCGAGATTGTAAAACTCATAAAACTCAGGATCTGGTGCTCCTACGCTGTCACACTTGTTTACGCAAAGGATAACGGGTTTTCCGCTTTTAAGAAGCATCTGCGCAACGTCGTGGTCAGTTGCAACAACACCGCTTCTTAAATCGGTCACGAGAATAATCACGTCCGCCGATTCAATAGCCACATTTGCCTGCTGACGCATCTGAGACAAAATCACATCGTCGCTGTCCGGCTCTATACCGCCGGTATCAACAAGCAGAAAATGATGATTGAGCCACTCACAGTCGCCGTAAATGCGGTCACGGGTAACGCCGGGAGTATCGTCAACAATAGAAAGCCTTGTTCCTATTAACTTGTTAAAAAGAGTTGATTTGCCGACATTCGGTCTGCCGACAATCGCAACAACAGGTTTTGACATTGAAACATCTCCTTATAACAAGAAAGGCGGACATTGTCTTCCCCAGACTCGTCCGCCGTTTTGTTCTAAATCCCTTAAGCTTCGTCCTTGCTTACAACTTCTTTGCCGTTGTAATAGCCGCAGTTAGCACATACTTTGTGAGGTACTGTGTAACCTGAGCAATTCGGGCACTTTACAAGGGTGGGAGCGTTGAGCTTCCAAACGCTTGAACGTCTCTTGTTCTTTCTTGCTTTTGAAGTTTTTCTTGCGGGTACTGCCATTTCAATAGCCTCCTTTTATCATACAAACGCTTTATTCTTCATCAAGCAACTGCAAAAGAGCTTCCATTCTGGGGTCAACATCCTTTTTGCAATCGCATTTTTCAATATTAAGATTTTTGCCGCATTTGGGGCAAAGTCCTTTGCAGTCGGGCTTACACAAAATCTTTGACGGTAAAAACAAGATAAGTTCTTCTCGTATCAATTCGTAAAGATCAATCTGTCTGTTTTCAACAACGACGTATTCGTCATCGCCGTCATCTTCGTTCTGAAGATCTTCAACAAGTATTTTGCTGACGTCAAACTCCATTTGACGCTCCACTGGTTCAGCGCATCTGTCGCAAAAACCTTCAAACGTAAAGTCAACGTGTAGTTCGAGAAAATTAACGTCAGCTTTTGAGTAAGCTCGCCCGAAAACGTGAACGTCTTTTTTGATAGGACAATAGGTAGCGTAAAGCAAATCGCTGAAAACAAGGTTGCAGTCAACGGGAATTTTCGCTGCGTCGCCGCAAAACAGTTTTTCAAGGTCTAACTTCACATTACCACCTCACGTTCGCACTTTAAGTATTATATATATAAGAAGCCGCTTTGTCAATACCAAATTTTTAACAAAGCAAAAATTAAAGAGCCTTCGCAGGCTCTTTAATCTGAATGCGTTTACTTAAAGTTCTTCGCAATAATCGAAAATCTCAACCGGCAAATCTTCCTTATCACAGCTGATTGTGAAGTAGAAATTAACATCCTGAGCTTCACTGAGTTCAGAAAGCATTTCAAAGAACTGAACGAGTTTGTCATACTTTCTGCCAACGATTTTGAATGTAGCGTCTACCAACACATCGGTTACATCGTAGTTACCTGCGCAAATACCGGCAAGATAACCGTAAAATGCCTTGCAGCCGCTGATACGGTATGTATCAGTCTCAAGCAGGCGTGCTTTTGATGAAACGTCATAAGTGAGTTTAGGCTCTTTTTCGATGCAAACAACGTTGCCGTCAGATTTCTCAACGCAAGCGTTTACGAGATCAATAAGTTTTTTAGTTTTGCCTGAGCCTTTGTTGCCTATGATGAGTTTAATCATTTATTATTCCTCCAAAGGATTTATTTTCAATCTTATTCTATCATAAGCCGAGCTGTTTTTCAAGGTTTTCTTTTTCACTTTCATAGCCGGGTTTGCCAAGCAGTGCAAACATATTCTTTTTGTAGCTTTCAACGCCGGGCTGGTTGAATGGATTAACTCCGAGAATATAGCCTGAAATAGCGCAAGCCTTTTCGAAGAAATAAATCATATAGCCGATGTTTTCAGCATCAATAGCGTCTGCTTCAATGATGAAGTTGCCTACGCCGCCTGCTGTATGAGCCAGCAGAGTGCCCTGACGAGCCTTTTCGTTAACATAGCTCATTGTTTTGCCTGCAAGGAAATTAAGGCCGTCAATATTGCCCTCTTCCTCTTTAATAACGTAATCTGAAACAGGACTGTCAAACTTAACAACCGTTTCAAACATAAGAGAAGAACCGCTCTCCTGGATAAACTGTCCAACAGAATGAAGGTCGGTAGAAAATACGCAGGATACTGGATAAAGTCCCTTGCCGTCCTTGCCTTCACTCTCAGCAAAGAGCTGTTTTAACCATTCATTGAACATTGTCATGCAGGGTTCATACGAAACGAAGCATTCAAGTCTCTTTCCTTTATCATAAAAACAGTTGCGGGCAGCGGCATAGCGCAGGCAGTCATTCTTTTCAATCGACGGCTCGCAAAGCGCTTTCTGAGCCTTTGCAGCGCCTGCCATAAGGCTTTCGATATCGATACCGGCAACAGCGATGGGAAGAAGTCCTACTGCTGTAAGAACGCTGTAACGGCCTCCTACATCGTCGGGTACAACAAATGTTTCATATCCCTCTTTATCTGCAAGTTCTTTAAGGGTTCCTTTTGCCTTATCAGTTGTGCAGAAAATGCGCTTAGCGGCTTCTTCGGGCGAATATTTTGAGTTGACCATTTCGCGGAATACGCGGAAAGCAATAGCGGGTTCGGTTGTTGTACCGCTCTTGCTGATAACGTTAACGCATATATCCTTATCAGCGCAAAGTTCAACAATCTCGTTAAGCATTGAAGGGCTGATAGAATTGCCGATAAAGAAAATTTGTGGAGTATCTTTACAAAGCAGATTGTAGTTTTGTGATTTGATTGCTTCGATAACGGCTCGGGCGCCAAGATAGGAGCCGCCTATTCCGATAACGATAAGTACATCTGCGTTCTTTTTAATGTATTCAGCGGCTTTCTGAATTCTGCCAAACTCTTCTTTGTCATATTCAGTGGGCAGATCTACCCAGCCGAGGAAATCGTTGCCTTCTCCGGTTTTGTTCATCAGAGTGTTCATAGCCTCAACGGCTTTTGTCTCCATGTTCATCAATTCGGTTTTGCTGACAAAGCTTTCAGCAAAACTGCTGTTAAATTTAAGTGCCATAATGTAACCTCAATTCTTTATTGAATTCCGAAAAGATATTTTACATCACTTTAGCACGTTTTTCAACACTTATTTTCAAAATGTCCTTAAAAACTGCACAAACACACCTGCAAAAGTCGTCTTATTTATATTTTCCGGGGATATGACGATTAAAACGGCGATTTTCTTACCGTCAGCCACAACGTTTATCTCTCCCAAAACGTCGCCTTTCTTAATCGGCGCGGAAACTTCTTTGTTTATCTTGTATTCATATGTAAATGAATTTTTACCTTTTTCGCATAAGATTTTCTGATTACCGGAAAGTACGGGAGTAATTGATTTTTTATCTCCGCCTTTAACGGAAACGGCAGTGATTTTTCTTAAATCAGGTTCTGTCGAATATACTCCGTAGTTTGCAAAGCCGGTGTCTAAAAGATAAGTGGCCGACGAAAATCGTTCTTCGCTTGTTTTTGAACCCAATACCACTGCAACTAAATTCATTCCGTCTCTGCAGGCAGTAGCGCAAAGGCAGAAGCCGGCAGCTTCGGTTGTGCCTGTTTTTAGTCCGGTTATACCGTCGTAAGTATTTACTAATTTGTTTGTGTTATTAAGTTCTGTTTCACCGTTTCTCAAACTGTCTAGCCAAACGGTTGTATATTTTTTAACAACGTCGTGTTTCATAACTTCGCAGGCAATAACCGCAAGGTCATAGGCAGACGAATAATGATTTTTTATGGCGTCGTCAAGACCTGTGCAGTTTTCAAAATTAGTATCTTTAAGCCCGAGTTCTTTAGCTCTGTCATTCATCATTTTAACAAATGCCGTTTCAGAGCCGGCAATGTACTCGCCGAGAGCAGTGCAGGCGTCATTGGCAGAAGCTATTATAGTTGCTTTAAGCAGTTCTTCAACTGTCATCTGCTCCCCTACTTCAAGCCATATCTGGGAGCCTCCTTTTGACATTGCGTTCTCGCTTGCGGTAACGGTGTCTCCGAGACTGATTTTTCCGCTGTCTATTGCTTCTGCAATAAGAAGGATTGAAAGTATTTTTGTAACAGAGGCAGGCGAACGCCTTTCATCAGCGTTTTTTTCGTAAAGAATGTCGCCTGTATCCATACACATAAGAATTGCAGACTTTGCGCTTACCTTTTCCTCATCAAAACCTGAGGCGTAGCACTTTGCGGGAACGGCAAGAAAGACACAAAAAGAAAGCAAAAATATCATTATTTTTTTCATAATTATCACCAGTTAATATTATTACCTTAAACTTGTAATCATGATACATTTTTGTTATAATTGACACATTCTGATTAGGAGATTTGGAATGAAAGCTGCAATTTATACATTAGGTTGTAAAGTCAACCAGTACGAAAGCGAATATATGGCTGAATTGCTTCAGAAAGCAGGATTTGAAATTGTTTCTGCAAACGATGAGGCCGATTATTATATCATCAATTCATGTACAGTTACCGCCACAGCGGATCAAAAAACAAGACAGCACGTTCGCCAGTTTAAGCGCAAGCATCCTTCTTCATGCATTATCCTTACGGGATGTATGCCCCAGGCGTTTCCTGAAGAAGCGAAAGCGCTGGGCGAAGCAGATATCGTTATTTCAAATAAAAGTGACAGCGATATTGTCCATTTGATAAAAAAACACGAAGCAGAAAAAGAACGTGTTATTGATATTGACAGGCATTGTACAGGCGATCCGTTTACGCCATGCTCAATCAGCGGCTTTGGCGGCAGAATTCGTGCTTTTGTAAAAATTGAAGACGGATGCGACCGATTCTGCTCATATTGCATTATTCCTACTTCAAGGGGGAGAGTTCGCTCGAAGAACCCCGAAGACTTAACAGCAGAGGTAAAAACGCTGGCTCAAAACGGGATTAAAGAGATAGTGCTTGTCGGCATTAACCTTTCCGCCTACGGTAAAAACGAAAATTACGATATTGCAGACGCTGTAAAGATATGCAGTGATACAGACGGTATTGTCAGGGTGCGCCTTGGCTCTCTGGAACCCGACCATATTACCGACGAGATTATAGAAAAACTGGCTGAATGTGAAAAATTCTGTCCCCAGTTTCATATTTCGCTTCAAAGCGGCTGCACCAAAACGCTGAAAAATATGAACCGTCATTACACGGCAGAGGAATACGAAGAACTATGTATAAAACTTCGTTCAACGTTTCCTGACGCTTCCATTACAACTGACGTAATGGTTGGCTTTAACGAAGAAAGCGAAGATGATTTCCGGGAAAGCCTTGAATTTGTTAAGAAAATCGGTTTTGAAAAAGTCCACGTTTTCCCCTACTCAGAGCGCAAAGGAACTCTTGCTTCCCGCAAAGGCGACAGCGTTTCAAAATCAGTCAAAGAAAAACGTGCTGCTGAGATGATCTCGCAGGCTGATGCTCTCAGAAAAGAATTCTTCAAAAAGTATTTAGGAAAATCAATTCGAGTTCTTGTTGAAAACAAAATCGGAGATTTTCTTTACAGCGGATACACTGAAAATTATCTGCCTGTTCACATAAAATCTGATAATTGCAAAATAGGACAAATAGTCAGCGTAACTGTCAAAGAAATTGGAGACGATTACTGCATCGCAGAATAAAGATTTGATACTTCTTTTTGCAGATCTTCGTCTTGAAGATAGCTGTATGAAAAGACGTAATATCCGCTTACTGCGTCTATTTGTGCAATATACTTGATTTGGCGGGAAATCATGTCGCTGTTTTCTTTAAATTCGTTTTCTCCCCTGCCCGCATATTCGTCTACCTTTCCGCATTTATAAAGCGGAAGACCGATATACAGTGAACAGGACGTTACCTGGTCCCTCCAGTCTTTTACTGTTTTCATAAACGGAAGACTGTCGTTGAAAAACCCGAAATATACCTGAGGACATATGTAATCGCAGTAACCCTCTTCAGTGGTCCACTTATAGACGTCTGCATAAAGACTTTCGTAGTCGTTTTTCATTCCGGCAGCGGGACTTATGCCGAAAAGCACATTCTTATTTGCTTTTTTAACAGCACTATATACGCTTTTTATCATATCGCTTACATTTTCCCGTCTCCATGCTGCAAGACCCAGTTCTCCGCCGTTGTCTTTATAATCGTCATATTCATTTTTATCAATATCTTTATCAGTGGTAGGATAAAAATAATCATCAAAGTGTATGGCGTCTACTTCGTAATTCTTTACAATTTCAGTAACTCCGTTAACGATAAGTTTTTTAACTTCTTCGCTGGCAGGATTAAAATAAATTGCTTTGTCGGCTATGTAAACGTTGCCGTTTTTTTCTTCACACCACTTTTTTGCAATATTATTTTCCGAAAGCTTTTTAATATCTTTTTGCTGGCTTACTCTATATGGGTTTACCCAGGCTTCTATTCTCATTTTTGTACTGTCAGCCGCTTCGCACATTATCTGCAGTGGATCGTACTTAAGTTCACTTCCCTCTTCACCAAAGCAATATTGACTGACCGGGAAATACGAAGAATTATAAAACGCGTCAGCACATGGCCGAACTTGAACCGTAACCGTGTTAAAGCCCTTGTCGTGCAGATTGTCAAACGCATCTGTTATCTGTTCTTTGAATTCTTCTGCAGTATTGCAATTTTCAGTAAAAGATTGAAGTTCGTAATACGTTATCCAAACCGCTTTGACGTATAATGCGTCAGACGGCTGGGAGTTACTGCTTTTCTTTTGAGTTTCAGCGGAGCATGAACAAAGCAGCAGAACTGATAAAATACAAATCAAAATTTTCTTCATACTTGACACTTTCTTAAAATTAAGTAAAATTAAAATCAGGTGATATTATGGAATACAGATTAGGTACCGATTTAAGAATAAAATCCCGTGGCGAAACAGAACATCTTACATGTCCCTCCTGCGGAAAAAAGGTGAAATTCGGCGTTTTTTCAAATTACGAGAGGCGTTATGCGGTGAAGTTCCCAATTCCGCTGGATTGCCACACAGTTTATTTTCTTATCTGCCCGTCATGCGCGTCCGTTTTCGGGGTTAGCGAAGAATGCGGCGACAGTTTTAAAAAGGGCGAAAAACTTTCTATAGGAAACTTTGACTTAAAGCAGTTAAAACCATTCAAACCTGATCTGAAAGACGGTGAAGAATGATTTACGCTGTTGCAGGTCTTTGCTGGTTTATTGTTATAAGTATTTTGTCAGTAATACTTACTGTTTCTGACAAAAAGCGTGCCCGTAAAGGCAAGTGGCGAATTCCGGAGCATACACTTTTTGCCGCGGCAATACTCGGCGGTGCAATTGCAATGTACATAACCATGCGCAAGATTCACCATAAAACACGTCATAAGCGATTTATGATCGGTCTGCCTGCGATAATAATTATTCAGGCGGCACTAATCGGATGTTTGTTATATTTTAATTTGTAAAAAACGGAGCGTTGGTAATTCAATGCTCCGTTTTTTTCTTACAATATTATGCAGATAAGTCCGCTGCAGCCCTCATTGATAACGCGCTCAATGGTTTCTCTGAACTTATTTCTTGCGTCTTCAGGCATTCGGTAAAGTTTATTGTTAAGACCCTCGTTGACAAGGTCAAGAAGTGGCTTTCCGAAAATGTTTGTGTTCCAAATCTCAGAGGGATTTTCCTCAAATTCTTTAAGAAGATACATAACAAGCTCCTGAGACTGGCTCTCACTGCCTACAATCGGCGCAACCTCCGTATATGTGTTGCATTTTATCATGTGGATAGACGGCGCCTGAGCTTTCAGTTTTACTCCGTAGCGGCCGCCCTGTTTCATTATTTCAGGTTCATCAAGGCGCATTTCATCCATTGAAGGCATAACAATACCGTAACCGCTGGCTTCCACATCTTGGAGAGCTTTTTCAAACCGCGCAAATTTTTTCTTTACTTCCACAAGCGCCAGCATTTGAGCCATCAACTGTTTCTCATTGTGAATTGAAAGAGAGCATTTGTCTGAAAGAATTTGATAGAAATATTTACTGCTGATTTGGATATTGATATGCACAGCGCCTGTAGATAAATCCATCTGAGCAATTCTTACTGCTTCAACGTGGGATTCTCCGCTTAACAAATCAACAAATTTCTTTACGCTGTTAATTGATGAAAGCACCTGACAGTTTTCCTTAACTGATGCAAAAAGTTCTGATTTCATTTCGTTGTCGTCGTCAAGGCACTTGATCCATGCAGGCATATCAAGACTTACTGATGTAACAGGAAATTCGTAAAGAATTTGAGCAATTACCTGGTTTATTTCCTTCTCTGTCATTTCAAGACAGTTAGCGGGAATAACAGGCACTCCGTGTTTATCAGAAAGTTTAGAAGCAAGCTGAATAGTTTCAGATGCCGAAGGCGTTTCAGAATTCAGAAGAACAACAAATGGCTTAGAAAGAGATTTGAGTTCTTCAATTACCCTTTCCTCAGCCTCCTCGTATTCTTCACGGGGAATACTGCTTATGCTGCCGTCTGTAGTAACAACAAGCCCGATAGTAGAATGTTCGCAAATTACCTTCTTTGTGCCTATTTCAGCGGCCATGTTAAAAGGTATTTCCTCGTCGTACCACGGCGTATGAACCATTCTCGGTTGATCTTCTTCGATATAACCAACAGAACTGGGAACAATGTATCCAACACAGTCGATAAGACGTACTCTGAACTGAACATTATCGTCCATTGTTAGCGTTACAGCTTCTTCTGGCACAAACTTAGGCTCAGTTGTCATAATCGTTCTTCCTGCCGCAGATTGAGGCAGTTCGTCTCTCGCGCGCTCCTTCTGATAATCTCCGTCGATATTGGGAATTACCATCGTGTCCATAAATCTCTTTATAAATGTTGATTTGCCCGTTCTAACAGGCCCAACAACTCCGATATAAATATCCCCCTGCGTTCTGAGAGCGATATCGCTGTAAATATTGTTATTCATAACTCACACTCCCGGAATAAGAAGAATTCTTCTGTTTTTGATTTCATCAGATGTCAACTCATTTTCTTTCATAATCAGACTGCTTTGCGTCCTGAATTTTTTCGCAATATCCCAAACGGTTTCACTTTCTGAAGCAAAATAAATTGTAAGAACGGGAGATTCAAACTCCTCTTCCTGCTGTAACTCGATATCTTTAAGATAAGTAATTTCTTTCTTGTTAAAAGCACAAACTTTATATTCAACGTTTATGCGAAGTTCAACCGAGTTGGCGGCATGCATAATATAGTCGAAAGAAAGCAGGCTTGCTCCCGCAATACCATCGCCGTTTGCATCAATATCAATTGAAGATTCTGTTATTCCGTCTTTACAACAGATGTTTCCGTTTACGTCATAATACAAAACAGAATAGAAAAAGGCGAAAGTAACTCTGCCGTCGCAAACAGTTGCGCTTTGAAGTGATAATGACAGGTCAAGCACCTCTGTCATAACTTCATCTTCAAAATTAAGCGTTGAAATAAGTGTTTTGCAGTCACCGTAAAACGTCGGATCGCAGTTCATAACCATTGTTTCACAATGATTGTCAGTCTTATAATCAACGGCGTAAGCGTCTGTAACCAATTCATGTTCCGCCTCAACCGCAGCGGCGTATGAAACGGAAATACTGCCTGCTATTTCGAGTTTTCTCATCCGGTTTTCATTATCAGGTACCGCTTTTACAAACAGAGAAGCGGTCTTCGCGACGGCGAATGCGGCAGATTCCTCATCTATGCCGTCAATATCAACGATTTTTGTTGTGTTTACCGAAAAACAGCATTTTTCAATTGTGCCCTCGCTGTTAGAATAAAGCACACAGAGCTCGAGTCTGCACTTCAGCAGCATTTTATCTTTGATAAGCCGCATTTCATCAAGCACGGCGTAACTGCTGTTGTCAATAATTACGGAAATATCGCCGTTATGCTGCGTAACACTGAATTCCTCGTCAAAATCGCAGGATGTTGTTGCGGCAGACAAAACGTCAAGAGTTTTCATCTGTTCCTTTCTTGCGATAATATTGTTGCAGGAAATGAGCGCCGTGTCCGTAATTCTTTCATACATCCTGCTATGTACCTGAACGGAAGTTCTTATTTCAATCTTCCTCTGGTTTATCAGTCTGAAATTCGTAAAGCGTGTACATTCGTGAATTGAAGCAAAGGCAAAATTGTCTGTCATCGGTGCGTCAATATTCTTTGTAAACGTTTCCTCAAATTCCGCTGAAAGATAGCATTTTGAAACAGAAAGGTAAACGATTGTAATTCTTGAACGGCCATAAATCTTGAGCGTGCCTCCGAGATATTCATAATCGTTTACAACGTTGTGACAACTGCACTGAATTACCTGTTCAATGTCTTCGCAGTACTGAGGCAGGCTTTCCTGATATTCAAGCGCAAATGTGTCTTCTTTCGCCGCCAGTAACGCGTTGCGGCTGATGTTTTCATATTCTTTATTCGGTTCCATTGCAACATCTCCTTACAGTTACTGGTAATATCTATGCAGCGATAAACTTGACTATTACATAAAAAAGAACAAGCGCCCGCCTTTTTTTGACGAGCGCTTGTTCTTATGTCTCATTTTTCACTTTTTTAATTTTGAATACCGCACGCAAAACAGGTGCAAGCATTTTCGGACTTTTCAGCAATACTACTTTCACAAAAAACTCCTCCAATCACTTTCTGCAGCACATGATACCGAGAATTATCACTACAACAGCCAATATGCGGGTTATCCAAACCGTGGGGCAGCAGCACGCAATAACGCACCCTGCACCGAAAGCAATCCACAAATAGTCCCTTCTGCACATCTTTTTCATAGTAACACCTCGCTGCTGCTGAATTTACTATATCCTATGCAGAAGTTTTTGAATAGTTACTCAATCGTTGCTGAGCACCACCAATAATTTTCCTGATTTAAAAGAAAGAGTACAATATTCGTCTTTTACACGATTACTCTGGCACATTGAAGTACCGCATTCCAGATCATAATTAACAAGCGGGTATTCAGCGCCTTCAATTGTCAGTCCTTTGCATTCACCGCCAAAAGCAAAAAGAGAAAAATAATCATATTTGCCTTTCGGTATCCTTACCGTATCGTAAGCAATAAATATTTCTGAATTAGGAGTAACAATTTTACAGTCGGCTCCGTGACGTTTGCAATAATCAATATTAACTACATTTGAAAAAGAATGATCAAATCGGTTCCCTATCCCGCCTACAACAGTGATGTCGTTATATCCCCTTTTCATCGCCTGCTTGAGAGCAAAAAGAGTATCAGTATCATCCTTATGGGTGGGCAGTACAATTAATTCGCCTTCAAAATCCGGCACTTTCGACGAATCGAAATCGCCGACGGCAAGATCCGGTTCAATGCCAAGTTTTTTCAATTTACTGAAACCGCTGTCTGCAGATATAATAAAGGAATTATCTATATATTGTCTTATGTACTCAATATTATCCTCAGGAGCTCCGCTGACAACTGTGCACTTTCTGTTTTTTACTTCTCCCATTCCTTTATATCCTTTACTTCATTATACATCTGAATATAACTGTTGTGACGGCTTTCGCTTATTTTTCCTTCTTCAACAGCCTTACATACAGCGCATCCTTTATCCGCAACATGAGAACAGCTGTTAAAACGGCATTCGCCCAAATACTCAAGAAAATCCTTAAAACAATAAGGAAGATCATCTTTCAGTATTCGTTCGCTTTTCTCAATATCAATTGCCGAAAAGCCCGGAGTGTCTGCAACATATCCACCGGCAACTTTAAACAACTCGCAGTGACGGGTTGTATGTCGTCCTCTTCCCAGCTTTTTGCTTGTTTCTCCTGTTGGCAGATTAAGAGAAGGTTCAATGAGATTAAGAAGGGTTGACTTGCCAACTCCGGTATTACCTGTAAATGCACTGATTTTACCTTCCAGCAGATCTCTTATTTCGTCAGCGCCGCTTTTATCCTTTCCGCAAAGGACGGTTCTAAAGCCGGCTTTACGGTAAATATCAGCATACTTTTCATAATCTGCATTTAAATCTGTCTTAGTAAATACAATTATGCTTTCAATTCCTTTGCGCTGTGCAATCGCCGTCAGTTTGTCAATATTATAAACGCTGACTGACGGTTCAACAATTGAAGAAACTATAAAAAGTCTGTCCAGATTTGCAAGAGGCGGACGAAGAAGGAAGTTTTTGCGTTCGCTGATTGAGTCAATTGTGTTTTCGCCCTGCTGACGAACCGATATTTCAACGTCGTCTCCAACCATCGGGGTGATTTTCTGTTTTCTGAATGAGCCTCTCGCCTTGCATTCAAATACGCCGTCGGCGGTCTCTACATAGTAGAAACCGCCGATACCTTTAATAATTTTACCTTGTACCATTATATCATTCCGTGTCTGTATCTGTTGTGTCTGCGCTGTATTCTGAAAAATCAATCGTTACGCTCTTGTCTTTATTAGCGGTAACAACTTTCTTCTCAGAAGCGGAAATTCCTTTTAGCTCAACTTCAATTTCAACTTTATCGCCGTAATCAACGCTGATACTGTAAACCTTGCTTGTTCCGTCAAGCATAACTTCAGAACTTGAATACTGGTTGCTGTCAAGATAAACAACAATATTGTCAGACTTTCCAGTATTCGGAAGTTTTACAGTCATATCTATCTTCTGAGTAGTTGGCAGTGTTGTTGTAACGCCTGATGAAATAACAACCTTGATCTTATCATCCGCAGCTGCGGCCTCGCCTGCGGCAGGAGATTGGTCAATAACTGTATCCTTCGGAGCGGCATTATCCTCAGTTGTGAAAGTTATATTTGTAAAGCCGTACTTTTCAAGGAAAGCTCTTGCACCGCTCTGGGTAAGACCAGAAACGTCCGGAACTGAAATGAGGACTTCCTGTGTAGTGCTGGGACCTGAACTGATAAATATTGTAATTGTCTGATCCGCAGATACGACAGTAGAAGCCTTGGGGTCTGTATATACAACCATACCCTCTTCTACCGAATCACTAGGAACAGATTTTATTGAGTAATTATACAGTCCCTCGTTGGCAAGAAGTTTTTTCGCCTTTTCTTCGTCAACACCGTAACAGTTCGGAACCTGTATATCTTCATCAGGTGCACAAACTACCAGAGTAACCTTGCTTCCCTTAATTACTCTTGAACCTGCTTCAGGAGACTGAGATATTACGATACCCGGATCGTACTGATCGCTCTTTTCGCTCTGCTGAATAAATTCATAATCATAAGCGTTTGAACTGATTATCTCATCATAAGACTGGCCAACAAAATTCTCAAGCTTAACAGTTTTAGTATTAAACGAACCTGTTATACCCATAACCAGAAGCACGATCGCCGCCGCAAGTACAATAACCCCTACAATAACAGCAGTAGCTATTTTTTTCTTTCTGTTAGGATCTTCGTATTCCTGAAGTTCCTCTTCCTGGGGCTCTGCAACCGGAGCAGCGTTTTGTTTGTCAGTTTTAAGAACATACTTAGTTGGTTCTTCATCAACGAAGAATGAATAATCAAAAGTAGTAGCAGGATTTTTGATTACTTCTTCAACATCAAACAGCATTTCTGTTGCTGTCTGATATCTATTTGCAGGGTCTTTTTCCATTGCGTGAGAACAAATTTGCTCAACGCCTTTAGGAATATCCGGATTTATATCCGTAAGACGTTTTGCGTCTGCCTGAACCTGCATCAAAGCAACAGAAACAGCACTGTCTGCCTCAAACGGAACTTTTCCAGCAAGCATTTCGTAAAGAACTACGCCGAGAGAATAAATGTCTGCTCTCTCGTCTGTAAATTCTCCTTTCGCCTGCTCAGGGCTAATATAATGAACTGAACCGATTGCATTTTCGGTAAGCGTTTTCGTTTCACTTCTTGAAAAGCGCGCAATACCGAAATCAGTTACCTTGATAACGCCGTTTGAAAGCAAAATAATGTTCTGGGGCTTAATATCCCTGTGAACAATACCCTTATCGTGGGCGTGCTGAAGTGCTTTCAGTATCTGAGTTGTAAAATACAGAGCGTCGTTCCATGTAATTGCACCCTGTTTTTGAATATATTCTTTAAGAGTAATACCGTCAACATATTCCATAACGATATACTGAAGCTTTTCGCCGAAACTTACATCATAAACCTTAACGATATTGGGATGTGACATAACGGCGATAGCCTTAGATTCGTTTTTGAAACGTCTTACAAATTCGTCGTTCTTTAAAAACTCGTCTTTTAATATTTTAACGGCAACTATGCGGTCATCAACATTGTCATAAGCCTTATATACAACTGACATACCACCTACGCCGACTATCTCCTGGACTTCGTAACGGCCGTCCAGGCGCTTTCCTACGTAATTATCCATTCAATTCACTCCGTATCAGTTTGCTATGGCAACAACCGTAATATTGTCGCCGCCGCCGTTGTTGTTGGCTTTCTGAACAAGCCTGTCAGCATAAGCGTAGTACTTGCCGTCAGTAATTGCTCCGACAATTTCATCATCGCTGACATAGTTTGACAGACCGTCTGTACAAAGGAGAAGTACCTCGCCGTCAGAAAAATCGACCTGATCAAAATCAACGTCAATTTCTTTATCAACACCGATAGCTCTGGTAATTATATTTTTATTTGGGTGGTTCTTGGCTTCCTCCGGCGTAATTTTACCGTTGTTGAGCAGGTCCTGAACAACGCTGTGGTCAGTAGTAACCTGAGTAAATCCGCAGTCATTCAAAAGATAAGCTCTGCTGTCTCCCGCGTGAGCTATAAAAGCCTGGCCATCTTTTATGATGGCACAAACAACAGTTGTTCCCATGCCGAGAAGTTCCGGCTTATCGTTTGCCATGTCAAATACTTCAACATTAGCAGCAGAAAGCGCGGTATCCAGCATATTACGGATAGAAGCGTCCCCCATTTTAGTATGGTAAGAAGCATTGATTTTGTTGCTGATAACCTGAACCGCAAGGGCGCTTGCAATATTACCGCCGGCAGCGCCGCCCATACCGTCACATACTACGGCAAAAGCAGTACCGTCTGGCATTTCGCCTACGAAATAGGCGTCCTGGTTTGATTCTCTGATACGACCCTTGTCAGTTTTGGCGACTATATTCAATGTCTTCACCTCGTTTCTTAAGTCTTCGAAGCTGCCCGCATGAGGCATTTATATCGTGACCTAAAGTTCTTCTTATTGTAGCATTTATTCCGTGACTTTTCAATATACTTTGAAATTTTTGAATATGAGCGTCTTCGGAGCGAACGTTGCCCCTTTCTTCAACATCATTAACAGGAATAAGATTAACGTGACAGAGCATTCCTTTTAGCCTGCCAGCAAGTTCTTCGGCATGCTCAGGTCTGTCGTTTACGTTATTTATCAAAGTATACTCAAAAGATACGCGGCGAGATGTTTTTTTGGCATAAGCTCGCATAGCTTTTATAACTTCGTCAATGCCCCATTTCTCATTTACAGGCATTGTTTTAGAGCGGATTTTATCGTTTGGCGCGTGAAGTGACAGCGTAAGAGTTAACTGCAAATCTAAATCCATCAGTTTATATATCTTATCGACAAGACCGCAGGTCGAAATCGTTATGTTTCTCATGCTTATTCCAAGCCCGTCCGCTTCGTTAACAAGATGAAGAAACCGTACTGTATTGTCAAAATTATCCAGCGGCTCGCCAATACCCATCATAACAATATGGGATATACGTACATCAAGATCGTTTTGAGCGGCGTGTATCTGACTTTCAATCTCAGAGGCCAAAAGATTACGCTTAAAACCAGCCAAAGTTGACGCACAGAATGTGCATCCCATTTTACAGCCAACCTGACTTGAGACGCAAATCGTGTAGCCGTACTTATACTTCATGACTACAGATTCAACATATTCTCCGTCATAAAGTCTGAAAAGATATTTAACTGTACCGTCAATGGCAGAAACATACTTATCTTCAATTTTACAGGAGGCAATGAAATATTTTTCATCAAAATTGCGGCGCATATCTTTGGGAATGTTGGTCATTTCCTCAAATGAAGATACGCCTTCCCTGTGAAGCCATCTGAATACCTGACTGCTTCTGAATTTCTGAAATCCTTCTTCTGAAAACTCATTCTTCAATTCGTCAGGCGTCATACTTTTTATGTCTTTTTTCATTTTATCCTTTCAATCACCGCGTAATAAAAGCCGTCGTTCCCCTCTTCTGACGGGAAAGACGTAACAGAATCGAGAAGCCTGTAATCCGAATTAGACGAAAGAAAATCGCTTACAACATTCTCGTTCTCGCGTTTGTTTAGAGTACAAGTTGAATAAACAAGGCGTCCGCCCTGTTTAAGATAGCCCGCAGAAACGCTGAGAATACGTTTTTGAAGCAAAGGAAGTTCCTTTATTGTATCTAGAATTTTATATCGAATTTCAGGCTTTCTGCGTATAATTCCGAAGCCGGAGCATGGAACGTCGCAGAGAATTTTATCGGCAAGCGGCATATCACTGCGAACAACTGAGGCATCCTGAATATCTGAGTTAATACATGAAAAACCGAGACGTTTCGCGCCGTCTTCAATTAGTTTTACTCGGTGGGAATGAATATCAAAAGAATAGATATTGCCTTGATTATTCATAAGACCGGCAATGGTAAATGATTTTCCCCCGGGAGCGGCACAAACGTCAAGTACAGTCTCTTCTGCATTTGGCTGCAGCGCTCTACAGCATCGGTAACAGGAAATATCCTGTATATGAAAAAGGCCGTCGTTAAATGCCTTAGAGTTATGAAAAGAGACTGTTCCGTTAATTTTAACCAGGTCTCCATACTCCTCACAGTCTGTTCCCTCGTCGGTCAGTGTTTTAGAAAGTTTTGCAGCGTCAGTAAATATGGGATTTGGAACGGCAAAAAGCGGCGATTTTCCGTTGACGAAAGGAAGAAAAGAAGATACTTTTTCTTTACCGTACGCCTTATTCCACATTCCTAAAAGATGCTGAGGAACAGAATATTTAACGGACAAGTCATCCGTGTTTTCAATCACAGCACGTTCTCCGTCAATTTTATGTAAAACCGCGTTTATCAGCGGACAGTAATATTCCTGTTTTATAATTTTTGCAAGTTCAACGCTCTCGTTTACGGCAGCAGAAGACGGGACTTTATCCATAAAAAGAATTTGATATGCCCCCATAAGGAGAATAACTCTGACTTTCGGCTTCGCCTTATTTTTCAAATGACTGCTGATTATATATTCGAGAGTGAGCTTTCTCTCGATTACACCGTAAACAAGCGCAGTTACAAAACTCTTGTCAGAATCTGAGCACTGATTTTTGCCCAGCATGCTGTCTACAGCGATATTCGAATAAGAGTCATCCTGCAAAATTTTATACAGTATTTCAAAAGCAATAAGTCTTGAAGATTTTTTCATCGGTTATTTCTGTTTGACACAAGGAAAAGTCTGAGAAGCGTTGCAAGAGCAGACGCCAAAGCCGCAACATAGGTAAGCGCGGCGGCTGTCAGAACTTTCTTTGCGCCTTTAAATTCCTGTTCGTTCAAAAATCCATTTGATTCTATAGTCTGAAGCGCTCTTGATGAAGCGTTAAACTCTACCGGAAGAGTAAGAAGCTGAAAAAGTGCAACAGCGGAATAAAGAATAATTCCTGCGTAAATAAGCGGCTGGGAATAGATAAACATTCCTATCAATGCCAGCGGAACGCCTAAATAAGAACCAATCTGGGTAATAGGAATAGCCGCGTTTCGGAGTTTAAGCGGAACATATCCCTGGGCGTGCTGGCAAGCATGACCTGCTTCATGGCAGGCAACGCCGATTGCCGCAACGCTTGTAGAGGCAAACACGTCCTGAGAAAGGCAGATTTCCTTTCTGCGCGGATCGTAGTAATCAGTAAGTCTTCCGCTGACCTGCCTAATTGTTACATCCGTTATACCGTTCAACTGAAGAAGCCTTTGAGCCGCCTGGGCGCCTGTCATTGCTGTTGACGAACGCAACATTGAATAACGGGCAAAAGTTCTTCTTACCTTGCTCTGGCAATAGAGAGCAAAGATAAAAACGGGTATCATGATAACTCCTGTCAAATAATAAACAAAATAACTACTCATCGCTACCACCGATTACAGTTCCTTTTTTAATAGTATGCCCTGCAAGATAAGCTTTTGCATCCATAACTTTTTTTCCCTGAGGCTGAAGTTTTATAATTTCGACGCTTTTGCCGTCGCCGCAGCAGACAACAAGACGTCCGTCGGCAGCAAGAACCTCTCCTGCTTTATTTCCCAGTAAATCACAAAGTTTACTTTTATGAATTTTTACTACTCCGCCGTTAATAACCGTTGTTGCGCAAGGCCATGAATACATTCCTCTTATATGAGCATGTACTTTAGAAGCAGGTTTGTTCCAATCAACAGGGCTCATTGACTTTGAAATCATAGAAGCGTAGCCAAAATCCCCTTCAGGCTGAGGTTCAGGTGCCAGCTTGTCAATATTATCAACTGCATTGAGCATAAGTTCTGAACCGATAACAGAAAGTCTGTCAAAAAGCTCCTCTGAGGTTTCGTCCTCACCTATCGCTGTTTTTTCGGTAAGAAGAATATCCCCGGTATCAAGACCTTCGTTCATCTGCATTACAGTTATACCGGTCTCTTTGTCGTCATTGAGAACAGCCCACTGTATCGGAGCGGCTCCTCTGTATTTCGGCAAAAGAGAAGCATGAACGTTAATGCATCCATATTTTGGAAATTCAAGAATATCGGCTGGCAATATTTTGCCGTAAGCAACAACAATAATAAGATCCGGCTTAAGCTCTTTTATAATTTCAAGTGCTTTGCCGTCTTTCATCTTCTCAGGCTGATAAACTTTTATACCATTGCTTTCAGCGAGTACTTTAACGGGAGGAGGCGTCAAAACCATTTTTCTCCCCTGTGGTTTGTCAGGCTGAGTAAAAACACCTAAAACGTTATGTGACGAATTAATTAGTTTCTGAAGGCACGGAACGGCAAAATCCGGCGTACCCATAAATACTATGTTCAATTTATTCATCAGTCTTCCTTTTTGTGATCTTTTTCAAGGCGGTCAATAAAGAGAATACCGTCAAGATGGTCTATTTCATGGCAGAATGCTCTGGCTTTCAAATCATCGCCTGTATAAACGTGCCATTTTCCGTTTCTGTCCTGTCCTTTAACCTGAACGTGCTGGGGACGGATAGTTGTTTCATATCTACCCGGAAGAGAAAGACAGCCTTCCTGAGCGTGCTGTTCTCCTTCTGCAAGAGTTATTTCCGGATTGACAAGTTCCATAGGACCGTCACCGCAGTCGATAACAACAATGCGTTTAAGAATACCTACCTGTACCGCCGCAAGTCCTACGCCGTCGCTGTGATACATTGTTTCAAACATATCGTCAATAAGTGTTGCAATTTTCTCATCAAAAACTTCAACTTTTCTGCTTTTCTTTTTAAGTATCGGATCGCCGTATTTAACAACATTCCTTAAAGCCATTTTTATTCTCCTAACATAAATCGCAGGGATTAAGATCCACTGAAATGGAAACATCCCTGATGTCTTTCATCTTACCTGTAATTTTTAACACTTCTGTAAGCAATTTGCGAACAGATTTTGAATTTCTGCATTTAATTGCCAATCTATATCTGTAATGATTGCTTATTTTAGAAATTTTAGCAGGTGATGGACCCAACACAATAAGTTTTTCCTGCGCCTTCGAGTTACATTCAACAAGAGTTTCGAAAAATGCCTTAGCTCCTAAAGCGGCGTGATTTTCATTCTCACTTACGAATGACACAGAAAATATATCGCAAAACGGCGGATACGTAAGGATTTTCCGAAGAGCATACTCCGTTTCAAAAAAGCCTTTATAATCCTGCTCTGCCGCATAAGTAATTGTCTGGTTATTTGGATTTATAGTCTGAATAACGGCAATTCCGCTTTCATCACGTCTGCCGCTTCTTCCGATTACCTGAGTGATCAAGTCAAATGAACGCTCTGCGCTCAGATAATTTTCATCATAAAGAGTATTGTCTGCATTAACGACGCCTACAAGTGTAACGTCGTCAAAGTCAAGGCCCTTAGCTACCATCTGGGTGCCTACAAGCACATCGTATTCGTGATTTTTAAACACGTCAAACAACTGCTGATGCCGAAATTTGCCGCTTGTTGTATCAGCGTCCATTCTTAAAACTTTCGCCTGAGGAAGAAATGAACGTATTTCATCTTCAATTCTCTGGGTGCCGTAACCACTATATCTCACAGCATGACTGCCGCAGGAAGGACAGATATTGTCCAGAGGTTTTGTGTATCCGCAGTAGTGGCACATCAGGCTGTTATTGTAGCTGTGATAAGTCAGAGAAATTGAGCAGTTCGGGCAGGTTATAACATGGCCGCAGTCATTGCAGGCAATAAATGTATTATAACCTCTCCTGTTAATAAGGAGTATCGTCTGCTTGTTTTTTTCAAAATTCTCGGTCATGAGATCCCGCAGACATTCTGAAATCGGTGAATGATTTTTACGCCGAAGTTCCTCTTTCATATCTACAGTGATTACTTTCGGGAGTTTTGCTTCGCCGTATCTTTCTGTAAGTTCGCAAAGAACATATTTTCCCTGAACAGCATAAGAATAGCTTTCAACGCTGGGTGTTGCTGAAGTCATTAAAAACAAGGCGTTGCTCTGACGCGCTCTGAACTTAGCAACATCTCTGGCATGATATCTCGGGGTTCGCTCGCTTTTATAAGTGTTTTCCTGCTCTTCGTCCATAATTATCAGACCGATATTATGAAGCGGCGCGAAAACTGCGCTTCTGGTGCCGATAACTATTTTTGCCTCTCCCCTGTCAGCGCGCCTGTATTCATCGTTGCGTTCACCCATAGAAAGGCCGCTGTGAAAAACAGCCACCTGTGTTCCGTAACGGCTGTGAAACAAACCGAGAGCCTGAGGAGTTAAGCTGATTTCAGGCACCATAACTATAACATCCTTGCCGAGTACCAGGGCTCTGTCAATCAATTTCATATAGACAGAGGTCTTTCCGCTTCCGGTAACGCCGAAAAGCAGACCGCATCCGCCGTCCGTCTCAAGCATTTTGGAATATACGTTATACGCTTTCTGCTGTTCAGTTGAAAGACAAATTTCATCTCTTACTGAAACGGCAGAAATATCTTTATAAGGATTGCGGTAAACCTCTTTTTTATATATGCGCAATACACCGTATTTTTCAAGGTTTTTAATTACGCTTTCGCCTACACTGCAAAAATCTAGAATTTCCTCAACTGAAGCCGTACCTATATCAAGTAGCAAATCAGCAACAAGACGCTGTTTCGGCGTCAGTTTCGGCAGTTGTTCTTCGCTTTCAACAGTCAGTTCCGCCATGCGTTTACCGGCTGTTTTTATTTTACCGAAACCTCTCGGAAGCATTTGCTGTAAACAGTCGTAAGTTGTGCAAAAGCATCTTTCTTTAAGCCACAAAGCAAGTTCAACCATATCACTGCTCAATTTAAAGCCACTGGTATCAATCGCTGAAATCTCTTTAAGCGACTTATTTATCCCGTAATATAAATGAACAATTATGCCCTTGCGCTTTTTATTTCCGTTTCCGAAAGGCACATCAACAGACATGCCGACTTGTGCGGTCTTTTCATACTCCGCGGGCACTAAATAGTCATAATCGCTGTCGGGACTGAAAAAAGTTCTTGCTACCGCAACTGTTGCAATAAGGCGATTTAAATCAGTTTTCACAATAATCCACCGTAAGGCTTATTTTTTCTTAAGTTCGTCCGGTTCTTCAATGACGTATTTACCATTATAAATATCGTCAATAGCCATTGATACGGTTTTAGTATCAAGGTGCTGTTCGTTTGCATTAGCCTCGTCCTGAATCTCACGGGCGCGCTTTGCAGTGCCCACAACAAGGCTGTAACGGCTGTTAACATTTTTAAGCATTTCTTTTAAATCAGGATTAAACATAATATAAAATCTCCGTTTCTAAGTTAGTTATTTGAATTTCTTTTTTCAAGTTCATTACAGATAATATCGTTGATTTCGCGAACTGCAGTATCAAGATCATCATTAAGAACTTTATATTTGTAACAGTCAGATGACTGCATCTCTACTTTGGCAATCTCAAGGCGGTCACGAATTACTTCGTCTGAATCAGACATTCTGCCGCGCAGACGCTGTTCAAGAATTTCAAAATTCGGCGGGTAAAGGAATATTGAAACGCAGTCGGGACAAATTTTCATTACATTCTTTGCTCCCTGCACTTCAATAATTAAAAAGCAGACTTTACCATCGCTGATTGCCTTATTTACGCCTGCTATTGGTGTTCCGTAATAATTTCCCGAATACTCAGCGTGTTCAAAAAATCCGCCTTCGTCAATCATTTTTTCAAACTCTTCCCTGGTTTTGAAATAGTAATTGACGCCGTCAACTTCTCCGGGTCTCGGTTTTCTTGTTGTTGCTGAAATAGATTCAACAACATCATCACGAAGTTTTTCAATAGCCTTAAAAACAGTATCTTTTCCGCATCCGCTGGGAGCAGAAAGAACAACAAGCAGTCCTTTTTTAGAGTTCATCACGCACCTCCGCTGAAAATTTTTCGGCGATTTTTTCCAAATCAAGGTAGGACAGGATGACGTTGTCGCTGTCCGTAATAATGACGCTCATCGTTTTTCGTCCATGGGTGGCGTCGATGAGAGTTCCCTTTTGCTTACTGTCTTGTACAATACGCTTAACCGGGGCCGATTCGGGGCTTACCACCGAAATTACACGGTCCGCATTAACAAGATTGTTGAAGCCGATATTTACCAGTTTCATGCTACTCTATATTCTGTATCTGCTCTCTGATTTTCTCAATCTCGGCTTTTATATCAATTACTTTGGCGGCTATTTCAACGTCATTTGCCTTTGAGCCGATGGTGTTTGTTTCACGATTCATTTCCTGAACGAGAAAATCCATTTTTCTGCCGATTGCTTCATCGCTTTCTAAGAAACGATTCATCTGAGCTATATGGGAGCGAAGACGGACAGTTTCCTCAGCAACAGCAACTTTGTCAGCATATATCGCTGTTTCCTGTAACAGGCGTGCTTCATCAACAGTGATGTCCCCTATAAGGTCATGTACACGCTGAACAAGTTTTTCGTTATATTCTTTTACTGTCTCAGGCGAACGCTTTTCAATAAAAGAGACGCAATCAAGAATATAATTGCAACGTCCTGCAATATCCTCTTTCATTTTTTCGCCTTCAACGCTGCGCATTGCAATAAACTTTGTTACAGCCTCTTCAGCAACTTCTTTTACGTACTGCCAAATTTTTTCTTCATCTTCCTCTGCTTTGCGAACTACGAGAACGTCAGGAAAACGTCCAATTGTTGAAGCGCCGAAATCCTCTTTCAGATTGTACTCGCTTTTCAATTCATTAAGAGCCTTAACGTAAGCCGCAGCCAGTGTGTGATTTACAGCAACATCAGCGGCCTCTGTATTAAGAGCCTCAATACCTACGAAGCATTCTACTTTACCTCTGGCAACTTTTGAATTTATAAATGACTTAAGTTTGTCATCAATAAAACCGTACTGTCTCGGAACACGAGACGAAAACTCAAAATATCTGTGATTAACAGATTTAAGCTCAACGGTGATCTGATAACCGTCTAACTCTTTGACAGCCCTGCCGAAGCCGGTCATAGACTTGAGCATAAAATACCTCCCAACCAAATAACTATTGCAAATATTATAGTCGTATTAACAATAGCGGTCAACGGTTTGTTAACAGTATATTTACATTATTAACAATAAATTAATATTTAGAAGAAATGCATATAAAAAACACCTCCCGTGTCAGTTCATAGAACCGACACAGGAAGTATTTTCATTTTAACTAAATCTGTTCGCAGTTAAAGTTATATTATGAGAAATCAACGAAAAAGTTAGTGTAGTTGGTGGGATCCAAGACTTCGTCGCCGCCTTCTTCAATACCACCGGACGTTGTAATTACATCATATGATGTAAACTTCTCAATCTCCAGTTCTGGAGAATCGTAATGTTGCTTCATTTTCTAAATCTCCTTCCGTTGATTAAACAGTAACTCCGTTAAAACAGATGTTGCCGTAATCGATTGTCTGAATTACAGTAGTTTCAACGCTGCCGTCAGGCATCTTAACCTTAGCAGTATATTCATATTTGATATATGCTCTAGTATAATACGCCGAATTATCCTTATTTGAAATTCTAAGGAAATACTGCATTGTATCAAGCTGATTCTTAGCGGCAATCTTATTAACGTTCTGAGCACCGATTACAAAAGTATCTCCGCTCTTAGCTGCATTTGAATCCTTAGTATAAATTGTACCAACTTCTGTAACAGTTACTGCTGAATCACTTTCCGGAACATCCGCTGTAGTAGCACTGTAAGTTGTGTACTTAGTTACACCGTCAAGTGTAGCGTTTTTAGCTACTGAAGAATAAACAAACGGAAGCTGAGCATCAAGTTTGCTGATAAGTTCACTGTCGCTTTCAGCGTCAAGAACCTTGCCGTTTATTGTATAAGCTCCATCAGTCTTAGTAATTGCATAGAAATTAGCGTCGCCTACAGCAAAGAATTCATAAGAAGTAAGATATGATGCCACATAATATTTACCGTCAACTTCAATGGCGATACCATATGAACCCTCGGGTACAGTAACAGTTACTTCTGTATCATAATAGATGGTTCCGCCGTTATTAGGAGTCACGGATTTACCGTCAACAGTTACTGTGTACGGACCTGCACCGCTTTCTACGATGTCATACATCGGCATCAAAACAACTACGTTCTCATCATTAACCTTGTCTTTAACGGTGAATTCAGTGCCGTTGGCAACATTCTTGCCGTTAACAGTCCAAGAATTAAATCTGAAATAAGGTGTATCTGCAACATTCTGTACAGAAGCGCCAATCTTATACTGATTCTGATCAACAGTAATTACTGTATCAGCATCAACATTGTATTCCTGTACCGCATTGCCATACTGGTTAAGTATTCTTACCTTAGCCATTTCAGTATCAGGTTCCTGTTTTGAACAGTAAGCAGTGATTGTAACGTCGCCGTTGACCATTGCAGTGTAAGAATCTGCAGCAGGAATGTCGTTCTTAGTTCCGCCGTTATCTGTTACGGACCATCTGTAGCAGCTGTAACCTGCAACATCTGAACCGCCGTCAGAAATTTTGGCAACATAAACATCACCATAATACTGAGCAGGAACATTTACTTTTACATCCTTGTCTTCATCGTCAAGATGAATGTTAAATGTAACTGTATATGTTCTGCGAAGATCAGTTTGGTCATTGTTTACTTCTTCAAGAGCGCTGAGCATAGCAGTTGTTGAAGTATCAAGAGCACCCTGATCATTCTGGTTCTTCCAAACACGGCCTTCAGCTGTTATATAAGCAGTCGGTGCAGACTGATCTTCAGAATAAGCAGGAGTGTTAACTGTTTTACCGGTTGATACGCCGTTAGAGTATGTAACCTGAGCGTCTCTTGTACCCTGCTGAGCAACTAATGCGTATACAGAACTTTCACTTTCAAGATATTTGTCTGTAAATGCAGCCATATCCTGATACTTGAGCAATGTAGTTGTTGCATCATATGCATCATAATCTGCGGCAACTTTTGCAAGAGCGTTATTTGTATCCTCAAGGTTTGTACCGGCAGTATTAATGTTCTGCTGTTTCTGAGAGAGAACAGATGTCGATACATTATCGATAGTATATCTGTAATCTCTTACGTTGATATATTCGCCATCGATGCAAATGTAATCACCGGTCTCAAGATAATTCTCAGAATAGGAACCATCTTCTTCCTTATCGTAATACTGTCCAACGTAAGCATAGTAGTCAAGATCTTCTACATTATCTTTTACTACGTTGCCGTTTGCGTCAAACGCGATATAGGGACCATATTCACCGTTATCAGGATTTGTTTTAACATAAGAAACTTCGTACTTCGGAGTATTATCTTTGTAATCCTGAGTATTAGCAGAAATCTTATCTGCTACGCCGTAAGCATCACTAAACGGTTTGTATGTAGAATAGGTATAAATCTGATCTTCAACAGATGTACCGTTGCCCTGATCATTATTAATAGTATATACAGTACCGTCAGCTACTTTTTCATCTACCGGAGTGTAATCAGCCTTTTCTGCTAAATGCGCGTAAGATTTTACAATGTTGTTTGTCAAACGAATAATGGTTTTGTTATCCGTAACGAATGGCTGATCTTCACCATAAGGATCAAGAGAATTGAAGTGTTCCTTAACTGCTTTATAAGCAGACTGGAATGCGTTCCAAGTTGAAGATGTATACTGCTTATATGCGTCACCTTCAAGAAGCTCTTCATAATTGTCAGAATATCTGTTTTCAGCATCAATGAGAGGCTGATAATCAGCATTCGGAGTTATATTCTTAATGTCTACTGCTTCCAATGCGTTTACGCTGGATTCAAGTTTATTGGCAAGAGCCTCAACTCTATCCTGGGTTGCACCGCCGTTGGTTGAAGGATCGTCTGGGTCAAAGAGATATGTTTGACTTGTGAGACTATCATAAGCATCAAGAAGAGCCTTAGCCGAAGCCGGATTATAGTCGTAAATGCTTGAAAGAACATCAAGTCTTTTACTATCAAACATTGCATTCCTAACAGGTACATAGTTAATGATATATATAGGTGCATTGAATGTAATGTCATGATTAACATATCCACTTGTCCAGAACGTACCAGTCCAATAATGCTTAGAATTGTAATGCGGTGTTGTTGATGTCCAATAAGTTGAAGGCTGACTACCTGTATATTTAATATAGTTAGAACCGAATTTCCAGTTATCGGTCTGACAGCCAACGGTATAGGCATTGGAGTTAGGTTCAGTATTGCCCATCAAAGTACCATAATCAATATACCAGCCTGAAGCATAATGATTGCCATTTAGAACTAAAGTATTGTCATCAAAATGCCATAAATCACCCAAAGCAATATCGCCAGACGTTACATATATAGCAGAACCATAAATGCTTACACCACCTTGAGACTTTCTATAAATACCAGCATTAATTGGTGCGGTCATTTCATTTCCGTCATAAAGCCAAACAAAAGAACCACTGCAAATTCCAGAATTAAATGAATCTTCTGTTCCGGACTGCTGAACGATAGACGATGTGTTCACTGTAGAAAGCATGTTCTTGGTATACTCAGAAGAAATACCTGTTCCGTTTTGAGTATTCCAGCCTTTGACAGTAGTTGGCGAAGTATAGATCTCCATGTTGTTCAACGCATTAGTCATTTCAACATAGATCTCTGTAACTTCTTCAGGTACCATCTCTTTAGTGCCATTCGTAATAGCAGCTAAATATCTTTTCGCTCTGTCATAGATAACATATGCATCACTCATGTTGGTGTAAATATTCTCACCATTAAGTGAATTCATCTTTTCTTCAAAATTGCTCATTGCAATTTTAAGAAGAGAATTAGCTAATGTTTTTGAATCCTGAGCAAAAATGCTTTCGGCTGAGAAAATGCCGTCATAAATTGAGTAACAGTCGATGAAACCATCAGATGCATTACCGTTGAATGAGTATGTTTTACCATAAGCAACGGAATGATCATGATTAAAGAACTCATGCATTGAACGTGAGGTTGAATAAGAAGATGTATCACATTCAGTGTATGTATTTACCTTCTTAACAAGGCTGCCGTCAATATAGCAATAAACGATGTCATATCCGCCGGAAGGAACGATCTGGATAACAATATGATTCCATGTATCGGCTGTCAGAGAAGAATCGCCGAAAAGGCCTTCAATCTGAATGGTTGATGCTTCTCCGCCTTCTTCCCAATTGAATGATAATGTTCCGTTCTCAAGCAATTCAAAATACTGGTTATCAGAAGGAGAACCTACTGAATAAATTGCTTCAGGCTTGATTTCACTTCCGGGATTATAGAACATACTGATTGTATATCCTGCTGTGTTGCCAACGTTGCCATGGTAATTATAATGAGAATCAACACCGCTTCCTTTAGCCTCAGCGTAACTCAAAACCTTACCGTGGATATTCTGAGGATCTTCAACCGTCTGATCGTATTTAGTATATTGTGCTGTACCTTCTGAAGTATCTTCAAACGGGTCAAAATAGATACGATGTGAAGAATCAACATCTGTATTAGGAACATCAGAATCTAATTTTGCCAAAGAATTGCTGATGTCGTTTGCGGACAATGCTTTGTTGTAAATACGGAAATCAGAAATATATCCGTCAAGCATATTGTCCTCGCCGTATGAAGAAATACCAAAGAACAAGTTACTGCTTACCATTTCATTGAACCACTCTTCATTCATTGAAGCAAGATAACTCGGTGTACCTTCGGTAGTAACGGTTGACATATCCTTAGAATAAATAGTTCTAAGGAGCTGACCGTCAACGAAGAAATGGAAATAGCCGTCAGTAATTGTCATAGTGTAAAGATGCCAATTATTGATGTAGCCGTCGCCCATGTATCCTTTTGACAATGTTGTACTGCCGTGATTGTTAACGCCGAATTCCATAGCAGCTGTTGCGTAAGCGTATGATTCAGTGTTCTGGCTGTGTTCATTGCCGTCCCAGTAAATTGTACCTTCATCTGAAGTGGACAAGTCGAAAAAGCGTCCGCTGTTAGCGCTTGTTCCGTATCCGTACCATGAAAGTGTTATACCGTCTTTCGGATTAATTCCGTTTAACAGTTCCTGGGTATTCTTGAGATAAGCGTAAGTACCGCCCTTATTAGCTGAAGTGCTTGAATTTGAAGTAAATTTCGCAGCAACTCTTCCGTTAAAGTTTGATACTGATTCAACGCCTACATTTGTAAGAGTGTTTGAACCATTCTTTGAAGCCGCATCATATGTCACATCAGAGTTAGTGAAATAACGCGCAACAAGTGTATCGTTGATGTCTTCGCCGCTCTTTACTGCAGAAGAGTCATAAGTTTCCTTACCGTATTTATCAGTAAGAGCATTATAATCTTCTGTGGTTATGTATGTAACAGAACCATGACGAGGACTAAGATGGCTTATATTGCCTTCGCTTAATCTTCCGGTTACAAGAGTGTCAAGATTCGTTGAACGGAACATAGCAAATCGCGGATTACCGTAAGTATCAGCAAGCATTACATATGATCCGTCAGAAACCAGTTTATAAACCTGAGGACCTTCAAGAGAACCTAAATCTGAATCATAAAAATGATTTGTTCCTGAATAAGGACCGTTAACGTTTGTGCTGGTTGCCCAATACAAATCATCCTCATTATCATTTTTATAGAAGAGATAATAAAGTTCTGATTCATTATCATAAATGATATCGCCGTCAATTGTGTCATAAGTAGAACTCATTGACGTATTTGCAATTAAGCGCTTAGGCTCGGAAGTAAAAGTCTTAAAATCAGGAGTATAAATATAATAGATAGATGTTGAACCAGCGTCAACAGTCTTATTTGACCAGTAAAGCATATACTCGCCGCGAACGTCATCCCAGATAGCCTGCGGAGCCCATGCACGGTCTACAGCCTTACCAAATATATCGGCCATATCGATATTCCACGGTACAGCTTCCTCGATCTTCGTAAGATCTTCTATATGCCAAACAAGTATTTTACTGTTGTTTGCCCAGTTAGTACCGTTTTGTGTGTTAAGGTCAGTGGCAAAAACATAATAACTGCCATCCTGAGCTCTCATGATATACGGATCACGAGCATGTCCTGAATTAGCAATACCCGATCCGGATTCAGGTATGCCTTCTCCCTTAGGATAGCATTCAGAAGCTGTCAGGTTGAGCATCGATCTGTTACCGTTTAATGCCTCGAAGTTAAGACCATCGTCAGATACAGCCAAATGGATCTGCTCTTCTGTTTCGCCGTTACCGGTGAAGTATGCAAAAAGGTATTTATTCAGACTTGTGGGAATATCGCTTGACGCGCTGTTTTTCTCACCGGTGTAGAATGAAATACTTTTGTAGTTCATATTTATGGAGAAATAACTGCTGTCATCGTCACCCAAACAAATATTAGCAATTTCTGAAGTGTTGATTGTATGTTTTGCACTGAACAGGTTCTGAACGGTATTTCCCTGTGCATCTGTAATGTACGCATGGTAATATCCGTTGCTATATGTAAGGATATAGTGATAATCCTGACCAACTGTCAGCACGCTAGAGTTTGATGAAAGATTATATCCGTTATCAGTATTTCCGTAAAGCTGCTGGCCGTCAGCATAAGCAGGACCGTCGGCGTCCTGTGAAAATACGTAAGCAGATGAATTCATTACATCATTCTGTTTTGTAAGAGCTCCCGTTTTTCCTAAAAGAAGGAAACCATAGCGGGTTGATGCTGAAACATCATAGTCGGTATGTGTAAAGAACAAATCGATTTTGAAACTTTCAGCTCCGGTAATGGGAGTAACTGTTCCTCCGTCATACCCGCTTAAGTACATATAACCGTCTTCGATCTTGATACCGGCATTTCCGTTATCTTTGTTGTAAAGAGACGTACCACTATAGCCGTTAACGGACCACGACATAGTGTTTCCGGTGTCCCCTACAATCGGTACATTGTCGACATAGCGAAGGAAATTATCGCCGTTGTCGTCCTGTACAATTGCGCCGCTTTCATTTGTTCTCCATTCAGCCTTTGTGAAATCCGAAGAAGCAACCTGCGTCCACTCCATACCTGACGCAAATGCAACTAACGGAGCACACGTTGTCAACATGACAACAGCCAAAAACAGAGAAAGCAACTTTTTTGGAATTTTTCGTTTCATAAATGAACCTCCATTAAGATTTAGTTGCCGACTTTTTACATTCCTGGCCACTTTTAAAACAAATTTTTAGGAAATAATTAAAAATATTCTAATTATTCCTAAATATTCATATATATATTATTACATTAAAAGTAAGCTTGTCAAGAAAAATGTTAAAAAAGTATGAATATATTTGAAATTTCTAAAAAAATTTATCAACTCGTAATTTTATTGGGCGATAATCCTAATATGTCGATTAGTCACCGTCGTAGTTATTTAGAATTTCCAGTGATTTTTCCTTAATTCTTTCAACAAGATACTGAGGTTCAAGAACTTTAACGCCGGAGCCGTATTGCATAAGCCAGCTTACAAAGCCGTCGCTTACTGCGGCGTTTATGGTTGTTTCAAAGTGATCTGAATCAACAGCTTTTAACGGTATTGAGGAGCCAAAGCGGTCCATCATTTCTTCCCTGAGATCAAGTTTACAAAGCAACCTAACCGGAGAAGTTTCACCGCTGAACATATTAAACATTTTTGAAGAATAATCCGCCGTATCAAAATGGTCGGTATATTCCGAAACTTCACATACCGGGCGCGACTGCTCGTCCAGTATTTCAACTTTACGAATTCTATCCAGTCGCAGATTCATAAGATTATCATATTTCTCATTATTGCATACAAGATAATAATGGTCATCTTTCCATATAAGCGCATATGGAGAAACTCTGAATATTTTCTCTGTGTAACTTTTACGTTTTTCTTTGTCTATGTTTCTGCGCTTATATACAAACTTCACTTTATGCTTATGCATTATCGCTTCGTGAAGGCTATCGATTACATAGTATATTTCTTCGTTGTCACACTTATTTTGGCTTTCACAGTAAACCTGGCTGACCATCGCCTCGGCCTGGTGTACGGAAACAAGAGACTCCAGCTTGCTAATCAGCTTCTTAGTTTTTCCCGGTGTAATAAATCCTGCCGACATAACAGCGTCAATCAGCAGTCTTACCTCTGGTAATTCAAAAGACCTGCTTGCCATAAAAAATCCCCTTTTTGGAGAAGTTACCGAGCATATATCACAGCCTATTTCGCAGAGGGCTTCTATATCAGCATAGATAGATTTTCTCTCGCAGGGAATATCATATTCAGCAAGCATCTTTATTAAATCCGTTGTCGACAGCGGATGAAGTTCATCACTGTATTTGTCAAGGAACCGGTAAATAAACAATGTTTTCAATTTTGACTTTTGCACAATATCACCTCTTGGCAATATTTTACTATAAAGTCTCCAGCATTTCAACAAGATTTCTGAACACAGGACCGCAGTCGCCTGAGCCCGATTTACCGTCCTCATTCATAACTACTATTACATATTCCGGATCATCATATGGATAAACGCCTGCGAAATACGTATGAAGAATTTCTTTTCCGTTTACATACTGACCTGACTGTGCTGTAGCAGTTTTACCTGCCGACTTGCCTTTATAGTCTGCAATGACACCTGTTCCCTTTTCAACAACGCTTCTCATATATGAAAGCAGTGTTTCAGCGTTTTTCTCAGACGTCACTCTTTTCTCTTCGACTACCTCTTTTCCCGTAAGCGAAGGAGTTTTATAAACTCCCCCGTTTGCAATAGCGGCAACGGCAAGCGCAAAGTGATACGGCGTATCTGTCAGCGCCCCCTGACCAAATCCAAGCAGTGCAAGCTGACCGTCTGACTGAAGAACAGATAATGACGGCAGATTTCCGTTTGATACATCCCAGCCGTCATAAAGTCTTGTTGAACTACCGAAGCCGAAATCAGAGGCTGTTTTATATAATTTTTCACGCCCCAGTTTAAGAGCCAAATTTACAAAGTAGCAGTTGCAGGAATTTTCAAGAGCTTCGCAAATGTGCTCCTTACCGTGAACATTATCGTTTTGACAAGCATACGTTGTGTCTCCTACCGTTATTGAGCCTTTACATTCATATTGCGGATCTATACCGTTTTCAAGCGCACAGGAAGCCACAATCAACTTGAATATAGACCCTACGCAGTAAGGAGATATAGCTCTGTTGTAATAATCATTTGGTTTGCTGACGCAGGCCAACATTCTGGACGTGTTTGCGTCAAGAACAACAACAGCACCTTTTTCAATCCCAGACGCCGCTTTTTCCGCCATTTCCTGAACTTCCCTCTCTATGGTAATTTTTACCTGTTCTGGAGCGTCTGTAGTCTCGGTAGTAACTTCACTGCTATCGCCTGTAAGAACCCTTCCCAGAGCGTCTACGGCAAAATTAATCTTCGTTTCGCTTACTACCTTGTTTGTATACGTTTCCAAGCCGCCACAGGAAATATCTAGAAGCTGGCGGCAAAGCATGTCGGGCGGGTTTTGGACTGTCCTTGTGTATATCTGAATGTATTTTGTTTTTTTATAATTGTCTACCTCACGGATAACAGGATAACCGTTAGATAGTTCGTCTGTTATTTCTTTGATTTCGTCTTTGTTAAAAAGCTGCGGCAGTTCGCTCATGCACTTTTCGTTTGGTTTAATTACCGCAACATACTCATTTTTATAATTAGTAAGAGGGCTTTGATCTCGATCTACAATTTGAGTATATTTTTTGTCTATAGTAAGAGCATAGCTGTTATAGCTGTCAGAAACAGCGTAAGATTTGTCAAGTGAAATAAACAGTACCCTTGCGCCTGAAGCTGTAAGTAACAAACATACCGCAAGTAAAAATGCATTAATTCTTTTATTTGTCATAAAAAATTCCCCCTGTGTATTATGTACACAAGGGGATTTTTTTAGTCTTATTCATCGGTTCTCTGACGTCGAAACAATGCGTCCGGAGATATTTCCCTATCAACATCAAAAGAATATGTGTCAGTTGCCTTATTTGCAACGCTTACCTTTTCGCCGTCACATTCGTTAACAAGGTTTGAAACAGTAATTCTGTAAGGTTTCTTTCCCGGCTCAACAACTTCCAGTTCTTCTCCCTCATAAAAACGGTTTCTCTGGTCAACTGTAAGCCGTCCGTTTTCATATGAACGGAATACTGCGCAAACATCCCAATGACGAATATAACCGCCGCTTTTCCATTCCTGGCCTTCTTTTATAGGCCCGAAATTAAAGCCGGTTGTATATACTCTGTGGCTCATTTTGTCCATTTCATCAAGTATCCACTGAGGTACTTTAAAATCAGCCGAGGGCGACTTTAAATATTCGTCAATAGCATTTCTGTAAGCATATGTCACAATAGCGGTGTAGTATTCGCTCTTTGCCCGTCCTTCAATTTTAAAGGAATCGATACCGGCTGAAACAAGCTCAGGAATATGCTCTATCATACATAAATCTTTTGAGTTGAAAATGTATGTTCCTTCGTCTTCCTGGTTTATAGGAAAATACTGAC
>URGA01000002.1 GCA_900547275.1 uncultured Oscillospiraceae bacterium
CAGCGTCAGCGCGGGCTGCGTTCCGCATTGGAACAACAGGTTCGTGCCGAAAGGGACCTGTGCGCCCGACAGGTCAATGACGCCGTTTTCTGCCGGGGCAGGTGTAAACTGCCGCTTTTCGTAAAATTCATTGTAATTCGCGAGATTTTTCTTTGGAACGGCGCCGAGAATTCTGCCGTCTTTTATTACCACCGCGCAATTATAAAGCTTATTTCTTACCGCGGCGGGCATACCGACCAAAACAGCCATTTCTTTGCCCTTGGTAGCTTTGACAATCTCGCCCAGCGCCTCATTTGCGCTTTTTATCAGAGCGGAAGAAAAGAACAAGTCGGCGCAGGTATATCCTGTAACGGAAAGTTCGGGAGTAACGAGAAGTTTAACCCCCATACCTTCAGCCTTCTCTATTGCGGAAATTATTTCGTTTTTATTGTAAGACGGGTCTGCCACCCTGAGCCTAAGGCTTGCGGCGGCTGCCCTCAAAAAACCGTAATTCATTTAATCACCGTTTGTTTATATCATAGTAATTTTGAAGCGGAAAGACGCCGTTTCTCCCGGCTGCAAAACAGTCATATAACGCTTGTTTTCAAAAACCGCGTCCTCGTCTGAACAGTGGGAAATACCGTGCCACGGTTCAAGAGCCACAAAGGGAGCGTCGTTTTCAGCAGACCAGATAAGAAGGTTCGGCATATCCTGATATTCAACGCACACACCTTTGCCCTCAGGGCCGATAAGAGTTGCTTTCTTTGACGGTATATCGTCAAAAATCAGCGCGTCATCATAAAACAGATCGTGGCGCATCTTTATGGTGTCGCTGTCGTTGAGCACATCATACCTTTTGCTGATATCCACAAGGCCTGTATGGTGGTCAGGGCGAAGCGCCTGTTTTGTCATTTTTCTGTCAAAAACAACGGAATAATCCTCAAACTTCTCGCCGTCAGTCAGCGGGCAGCGAAACGCAGGATGACCGCCTATTGCAAAAGGCATGGGCCCGTCAGAACAGTTCCTGATAACATACGCATTAGAGACCGTACTGCCCAGCAGTTCATAACGAATCTCAAGTTCATAATCAAAAGGATACGCTTTTTTGGTTTCCTCGTTTGAATGCTGAACGAAAGTAACGCCGTTCTTATGGCATTCAAGCACCTTAAATGTTGTAATACGCGCCACACCGTGGCGTTTCATCTGGCAAGACTTGCCGAAAGCAGTTGCTTTTCCGTCAGGAAGCACCCCTGCAATGGGAAAACACACGGGAGCCTGTCCCGCCCAGTAAGCCGGGTCTCCCTGCCAAAGATATTCAATACCGTCTTTTTTTAATGACCGCAGCATTGCACCTTCATCAGAAAAAGTTACGCTGCATTTTTCGTTCTTTACAGTCAGTTCCATCTGCCTGCCTCCAATCATTTCTAATTATATCCTAAGTCATATTATATTGCAATAAATAAATCTTGTATAATATAGTAAAAATCGCCGACAATATGTTGCAAAAACAATTAGTATGGTATAGAATATTCACAAGGAGGGTAACTTATGGATCTTGACAATTTTATTGACGAAGCAATCTTCGGAGAAGAAGAAAATCATAAAATATTTTATCAGCTTATTTGGGAAAATTTCAAAGAAATAGGTTTTGTCGTTACTGACGAACCGGGCAATGAAATTGACTGTGTTTTCAAAGCGGTATCCCTCCAAAATCTGGTTGGAGAATTTATTTACCGCCTTTACGACGAAGTTAACGAAACAGGATATGAAGATGTGCTGGAATATCTTGGCACACTGGCAATCAAAGACGACGAAATTTTCGATTACTGCAACGACAATCCCGAAATCGACTGCGATCCCGACGACTTTGAATTAACCGTTAAAAACGCCCTTGATTACATAACGGGCATTACTGCGGACAAGATGCTTGAGGAGTTTTCCGCAGATGACATTTTTGATTATATGTTCACAGCCACCTATGACTTTGAACAGGATTTCACATACGATTTTGAGGATACAGACGAATTTCAGGCGTTTGTTGATTCAAACAGTGAACAGCTTGACTCCTACAAAGAGGAGTATCCGTCTGTTATGCAGTGGATAGAATCAGGCATGATTTGCTGATAAATCAAAATACATAAGACAAAACCGGCTCGGCCTAACGGCTGAACCGGTTTTTTATTTTACACAATAATTTCTGCCCGCTGGAAACAATACAATTTATTGCTCAGTTTCGTCTGTTGCTTCTCTGGACAATATTTGAAATTGAAGCAGACATCGCCGCTATAAGGCGGGAGGTCTCCTCTGTTGTATAATCGTTAGTGCAGTATTCGTTGAGCGCGCCGAAAAAGCCAAACGCCAAAAAGTTTTTGGTGATTGACGACTGAAGATGGTTTAGATATTTGTTGGCTTCGATATGCTGCTTAATAACGTCCGTTACCGCAGAAATATCAAGATACGGCTCAATATTCCTGTCTTTAAAAATTATTCTGTATCTTTTTTTAACCTTATTTGCGTTAACAAAAATCGTTACGAAATATCTGTCAAAAGTAGCCTTGTCCGGCTGAGTAGAAGCGTCTATAACCTCAAGAGCTTTTGCAGACAGATCCTGAATAAATCCAACAAGGATTGAATTTATCAAATCAAACTTATCTTTATAATGGAGATAAAAAGTATTACGGTTGATAAGCGCTCTCTCGGTAATATCTTTTACCGTAATCTTTTCGAACTCACCCTCTTCCAGCAGAGCAAAAAAAGCCTCTCTGATCGCCCGTTCAGTTTTTATGTATCTAAGATCGTTCTCCTTCATAGGGCAGTCCTCCATTCTAATCGTCATATGCGCATTATACACCACAAAATTATTAAAAGTCAAGTTTTATGATTTGATTATTATTTGTCTTATTCTTACAATTTGATTATCATATTACATTATACGCTTTTCCGTCAACAAACCAAGTTATCAATAACAAAAAAGCAGTGACAAAAGTCACTGCTTTTTGACTAATATAAATTATTATTTCTGCTCGAGACCGCGTTCATCAAAGTTGAGAATTGTTGAGATAATTACCTCGTAACCTGTCTGAATAGCTTCGGGAACAAGGCGGTCATAACTGTCGCGGCGGTTATGATAATAATCAGCCGGTGACGGATCCATTGCAGCAAGGCAAGTTGCCGTAATTCCTGCCTGAGAAAATGCGGCAGCGTCTGATGAACCGAAAAATACATTAGCGAATTTAAGGTCTTCGTGGCCTGCTTCAATAGCGCTGTCCATTACAAGCTGGCTGAATTCCTTTGAATGCTTAACAGTGCCTGTCATATCGCGGTTGTAAACGTTGAGATATTCAAGGTCTGTAAGAGTATCAACACAGAGAACGGCTGTTTCAACACCACTCTTAACGTATTCGTCATAGTGGTCTTTAGCCCACTGCTTGCATCCTCTGAGGCCGGCTTCCTCACCGTCTGTTACCATGCAGCAAACTTCTGTATTTTCAAAGTTTACGCCTGCCATGTCAAGCATACGAAGCGCGCAGACAGCGGCATAAGTACCTGTAAGGTTGTCGTTAGCGCCGGGAGAAATGGTCTTGAAATCAACGAAGAAGAACAGTGTGATCATAAACAGCGCTGTAAGAAAATGGAAATAATAGCTGTAATCCAGCATAAAGTCGCCGAAAGCGCCCATGTCTACAAAATGAGCGATAATTGTAATAACGGCAACAACGAATGAAACAATGCCGCAGACAATTGTACCGCCCATCAGCGGGCCCATAAGCTTATCTTTACCATAGTAAATATGGCGCCATTCGTAAGCAGAGTCGATATGACCGCTGATGACAATACGTCTTTTAACTTCGCCTGTAGGCTTACGTGTTGCGCAGAAATTATGGCCCTCAACCTTTTTGTAAAGAGGGTCCATGAAACGCTTATAGAACAGGAATTCCATAGCAGTAATGAAAAGGCCTACAAATGTTACACCGCCAACGATGCACTGGGCAATCCAAAACGGGATTACGCTTACAAAAACAAGAATTGCACAAACAACTACTGCGAGAATGATAAATGCAGGCACTAACTTTGTGAAGTGCAAGAATGCTTTCGGAGCCATCTTATATGATTCAAAATGAGTTTCGTCACAAAACTGGTCCATTTCTTTTTTAATGTGCTTTTGAGCGGCGAGGCAGTTCTCGTTGCCCGACTCACGGGGACCGTACTTTTTGATGACGTTGGTAATTTCTTTTACTGTGTAATCCACATTTTCAGAAATTACCTGTTTTGGAAATTCGCTGAATTTCATATTACTTTTCTCCTTTTTGTCTGAAGTCGGCATTGCGCTTTACTTCATAATGTGTATCGCCGCAGAAGAACAGTTTCTGTGCTTTCAGTCTGTTAAACAGTCCTTTCGGCATTGAAACTTTATCTACAGCGTAACCGATTCCAAGGCTATCCAGCGTAGGCTTGAAAGCATCAAGACGCTCCTTGAAATCAGCAAAATTCCTTCTTTTTTCAGGTGACCAGGCAACTTCTGCCAACGCCTGCATTCTGGGATAAAGATTAACTTCGAGTTTTTCTCTTCCGTCTATCCACTCAGTCCACATCTCGGCTTCAACGCCAAGGATATTCTTTTCGCACTGAGGCTGGATATTATATCTTGAAAGAGAAAAATCATATGTGTACTGCAGCGGATACTGACTGTATGTCATATCGAAGTAGAAACTGCGGTGATTACTCATAATCATATTTCCACCGTCGGCAACATACGCCTCCGCGTTCTTGTCACGCTTGGGAGTCCAGTATTGACCGATAACAGATTTGTCAAGATTGCCGGCTGTCAAAATCTCATTCCAGCCGATAAGGCGCTTGCCTTTGCCCTTAACATAGTTAAGTATACGGTTATTGAACCAACCCTGAAGTTCCTCTTCGTCCTTCAGATTATGTTCTTTAATTTTCGCCTGGCAAAGAGGGCATTTTTTCCACTCATCTTTCGGAGCTTCGTCGCCGCCGATATGGAAATACGGAGAGTCAAAAAGTTCGCATATTTCATCAAGAACGCCGAAGATAAACTCAAAAGTGGTTTCCTTGCCCACGCAGGCAGTACGGTTCCAGTCCTTTTGACCCGCTTTTTCCGGAATTTTTGAACCGAAATAGCCCGGAACTTCCGTTTCTATCTCACGGCAGGCAAGCCACGGATAAGCAGCCATAGCCGCCGCAAAATGAGCGGGCATGTCAATCTCGGGCACGATAGTTATTCCGCGTGCCTTGGCGTAAGCCTCAATCTCGCGGATATCGTCCTGTGTATAAAAGCCCTCGTAAGGCTCGTTAAGTATTCTTGAACAATTCCAGCCGCCCTCCTGGGTATATTTACGCTTTGACCCAACGGAAGTAAGCAGTGGATATTTCTTTATCTCAACACGCCAGCCCTGGTCGTCGGTAAGATGCCAGTGGAAAGTATTGAGCTTCATCATAAACATCATGTCGAGAATTCTGCGTACTTCTTCTTTGCCGAAGAAGTGGCGGCTCTCGTCAAGAGACAGTCCGCGCCAGCCCCAGCGCGGTTCGTCCTTAATCTCACAACAAGAAACAGAGCGTCCGCCGGCGTCATAGGAAGCCATTACTCTAACAGACTGAAGAGCATAGTACGCGCCGATTTCTGTTGAAGAAACAATTTTGATTTGCTCGGGTTCAACAGTAAGACGATAGCTTTCTCTCTGAAGCGAGTTGTCTTTAGTAATTTTAATTCGCGCATTTTCATCGCGAGGACAGGTAAGCAGCGGCAATTCAAAATCGCTGCAAACGGCTTCACCGTCGCGGATTACAAATGCACCATTCTTTAACTCATATTGCGCAGGAACAGGTATAAGGTTAATCATAGCAAAGCTCCTCCTTAACCAACGTAATATTATTACCTCTGAATTCAATAAATCCAGGGTTTACAGCCATATGTAAAGTAAAAAGCCTTGTCAAAAGACAAGGCTTTCCTGGCCCGCCCGAAGGGATTCGAACCCCCGTCCTTCAGAATCGGAATCTGCTGCGATATCCAGCTTCGCCACGGGCGGATATGAAATCATCTTTCAACAACTCATTATTATAATTTGAAAAAGCATTGCCGTCAAGTCATTCTTATGTTAAAATTATATAAACTAAACATAAACGCCAAAATTACAAGCGGAGAAAATTTATGGAACTTCAATTCAAAAACGACACGTTCAAAATTCTTCAGATTGCAGACACTCAGGAAGGGCGCAAGGTAAGCCCTGATACATTAAATCTCATTAACGCGGCGCTTGACAGAGAAGAACCGGATCTCGTTGTCTACAGCGGCGACCAGATATGGGGAAAAGGCTTCAAAGGCAGTGCGTCTGAAGTTGAGAGGGTGCTTCGTGAACTCACAAAACCGGTAACAGACAGAGGTATTCCTTTCGCCGTATGTTTCGGCAACCACGACAGACAGGTAGGACTTGACAATGAAGCCCAGTTTGAGATATACAAGAAAATCCCGGGCTTTATAGGAGAAAGCGCTCCTGAAACAGACGGCGTAGGCAACTGCGTAATTGAGATAAACGACGGCGGCAAACCTGTTTTTCTGCTCTATCTCATTGACAGCCACAGCAGTCTTAAAATCGGCTACGACAACGTCCATCAAAACCAGATCGACTGGTACCGCAAAACGAGAGACGGATACGAAGAAAAATACGGTCATGTTATCCCATCTATCGTTATTCAGCATATTCCCGTATGCGAAGTTTTTGAACTTCTCTTGCAGGTAAAGAAATCTGCAAAAGGCTCAGTTCAGGGTTTCCGCACCCACGCAAAGGAATGGTTTGTGCTTAACCCCAAGCGGGTAAACAAAGAAGGATTTATGAAAGAATCACCCGCTGATCCCCAGGAAAACAGCGGTGAATTTGCCGCGTTCAAAGAGAAGGGCGACGTTGTGGGTCTCTACTTCGGCCATGACCACAACAACTCATTTAACGGCGATATTGACGGAATAGATGTGGGCTACACCCAGGGCGCCGGTTTCCACGTTTACGGACCCGGTCTGGACAGAGGCGTTCGCAGCATCGTGCTGAAAAAAGACGGCACGTTCTCTACATATGATCTGCGCTATCGCAATCTCGTCGGCAAAAAACTGGCAGAACCGCTCCATTACGCGCTGTTCCAGATAATGCCTACAAACGTTTACGACGCCGTTTCAAGGGCAGTAAAATTCTTTGTCGGACTGGGAGCAGTTGCAGTTGTGGTTATTCTTCTGCTGTTCTTCTTCGGTTAAGACTTTAGCTGTTGTCTAATTAAAAAATTAAGGCAATAAGAAATCCCCCTCTAAGGAGCGGTGTTCATAAGACAGTTAACAGCCACCGTAGTTTGAACTGCGGTGGCTGTTCTTGTATTTTATCCCCGTTATGTGATAGCATGGAACCGAACAGACCTACAAATCGGTATTTAGGGAGCAAGTTGATATGAAAATTAAAGAAATCAAGGAGAATAAAAAACAATTTCTTCCGTTGCTGCTATTAGCAGATGAGCAAGAGGATATGATAGACAGGTATATTAATAAGGGGACAATGTATGTTTTGGACGATGATGGAGTTAAGTGCGAATGTGTGATAACAGACGAGGGGAAGGGTGTCCTTGAAATCAAAAACATTGCAACTGAACCAGAATATCAGGGAAAGGGTTACGGTAAAGCACTAATTGACTTCGTTGCTACGACATACAAAGGGAAGTATTCTATATTGCAAGTTGGCACAGGGGATAGTCCGTTGACAATTCCTTTTTATGAGAAGTGTGGATTTATTCGTTCGCATAGCATTAAAAACTTCTTCACGGATAATTATGACCATTCAATATATGAAGCAGGTACTCAACTGGTAGATATGATTTATTTGCAGAAAAAAATATAAATTCTGATTTGTCGAACAGATACTAAGGGCGCACTTCTATACAGGGTAATCCCCATATGTGCGCTCGGTGAGACCGAACACCCCGGACACCTGAATGTCCGGGGTGTTTTGCGTCACTATGTTCCGAGCAAGGGACTGCATCCCTTGCGCCTCGAAAGCGGCTATCCACATAAGGCAAAAGGCGCGACCACTTTCATCACGCCTTTTGCTTTTGTTACTGTCTTACGAACACCCCGCTAATTGAGGGGGATATTTTTTATTCTGAATCTTTAATTACTGCCATACAGCCGAAGTTAACAGCATTAGCAAGAACATAAAGAGCCGCTATTAAAAGGCATATCACTCTCTCGCTGACAGAGGTTGCTCCCATGCTTGTATAAATTGCGAAGAAAAACAATATTACAGACGGTGCCAAAGCAATCAGCGGTCAGGATTTGAAAACATCCGCCGCGGAATAACTTCCGTCATTAAGCAATGCCGCAACGACAATATTTATCAGCGTTATAACAACAAAAATACAGAGGAAATTTACATAAAGGATTTCCTGGGTTCCCATTTCGCTGATTGGCAGAACAGATACAAAATCTCGGTTAAACAAAAACGTTACCTGGGTATAAATTCCTGCCGCAATACTTACCACATTAATAACGCCCAAAAATATAAGCGCCGCTTTTCTAGTTCCCATTGACGTAATTCTCCGTTTCTTTCAAGAAAATATCCATCTCTTCATCAGTTCCTATTGATATGCGGACATAATTGTCTATTCTCGGCAGATCAAAGTAGCGGATATATACCTTGCGTGATTTAAGGAAGTTGAACATATCTTTCATACTGCTTCCCTCTCTTGTGGCAAACAAAAAGTTCGCACGGGATGGCAAAACGGTAAAGCCCATATCCTCAAGAGATTTTTTTACGCGCTCACGGGTAGCAATAACCTTTGAAACGGTCTTTTCAAAATACTCTTCGTCGTCCATTGCGGCAGCTCCGCAGAGAAGCGAAAGATTGTCAACGGTATAGCTGTTGTAGGAATTCTTCACCGCTTCAAGCACACCGATAAGCGTTGGACTGCCGATTGCAAATCCCAGGCGCATTCCTGCCAGCGAACGTGACTTTGAAAAGGTGCCGCAAACAAGAAGATTATCATACTTATCTGTTAACGGGACAGCAGTCTTTCCTCCGAAATCCGCGTAAGCCTCGTCGATTATTACAACGCTGTCCTGATTTCTCTCCATAATTGCCTCAACGAAAGGTAGGTCTTCGCCGATAGAAGTTGGCGCGTTGGGGTTAGGAATTACAACGCCGCCGTTGGGCTCCTCGTAATCCTGGGGGCGAATACGAAAATTCTCGTCCAGCGCAGGAGTAACATAAGGAATGCGGAAAAGGCTGCACCAAACAGGATAAAAACTATAAGTAACATCCGGAAAAGCGATTGGCTTTTCAGACTGGAAAAATGACTGAAAAGAAAGCGCAAGCACATCGTCTGAGCCGTTGCCCACGAAAACACGGTCCGGGCTTACGGAGTAATGGCGGGCAATCGCTTCTTTGAGAATAGTCGAATTCGCGTCTGGATAAAAACGAAGCGCCTCTGTATCGTAATTTCTGAGAATTTCTGCCACACGGGGAGACGGCGGATAAGGATTTTCATTTGCATTGATTTTAACAATATTTTGCTCCTTGCTCTGCTCTCCCGGAACATATGGGTCAATCTGTCTTAAATTTTGTTTCCATAAATCTTTCATCGTTATACCTCTTTGGGTTATTTTAGCACAACGAGCATACGTTCGCAATATAAAATCACACCGTAAAATACAAAATCGGCGAAAGCATAACGCTTCCGCCTAAGTAATTATGTATATCAGTTTTCCTCAGAAAAAACTGCCGAGCCGCTGATGCCAAGCAGTTTTTCTGCGCTTTCGGGAGCGTCCAAAGTTTCAACATTTCTGAGATTTTTCTGGATAATTCTGTTGCGGTCGCCCGCCTCGTCCAGCACTTTTCCGGCTTCGTCCACTTTCTTGCGCGCCTTCTGGAGAAGAGCGCCGAATTTTTCGTACTGCATTTTAGCGGCACCCAGAACTTTCCACACCTCAGTTGCTTTCTTGTTTATGGCAATGGTTCTAAATCCAAGTGCCAGCGAATTAAGCAGGGCTGTTACGGTTGACGGACCGGCAATCATTATACCGTCGTTTTGGAGTTTTTCGGCAATTCCTGTAGGTGAAGAGATAATCTCCGCATAGAGCCCTTCGGTGGCAAGATAAAGAATGGCAAAAGGCGTTGTTTCAGGAGAAGAAATATACTGCTTAACCGTCTTTGCCTCGTCACGAACTCTTGTTTCAAGAGCTTTTCTGGCGGCTTCAAGGCCTTGAGCGTCTCCCGCTTCAGCGGCGGTTGAAAGGCGGACATAATCTTCCATCGGGAATTTTGAGTCTATCGGAAGCCATGTTACGCTGTCGCCCTGCTCAGACGGGATTTTAACGGCAAACTCAACCTGTCCGTTATACTTCGGATTGGTTTTGACGTTCTTTTCATACATTCCGGGTATTGTTTCATCAAGGATATTGCCCAGCTGAACTTCAGCCCACGTACCTCTTGATTTAACGTTAGTAAGCACACGGTTGAGCCCCTGAACGCTTTCGGTAACTCCGGTGGAAAGTTTCTGCATTTCGCCGAGACTTTTATATACGTTTTCAAGCTGCTGGCTAACGGTTTTAAAAGACGCAGTAAGGCGTGTGTTAAGCGTTTCGGTAAGTTTCTCGTCTACCGTCTTGCGCATTTCATCAAGTTTTTTCTCGTTGCTCTGCTGCATTGAAGACATAAACTCGCCCACGCGTTTTGTTTGGCTGTCGTTATTATCTTTGAGCATTTGGAGCACTTTAACCTGCTGGTTGTAGTTTTTCTCCGTAAGCTGTGACATCTGCTCGGTGAGCCTGTCTATTTTTCTGTTTGTATCCTCAGCGTGCATTCTTTCCTGCTGAGCCAAAAGATCAATTCTGTTGTCGGCTTTCGGCTTTTTAACAAGCAATACGATAAGCGTTACAACAGCCACTGCAAGCGCCGCCGCAGACAATATAATTTCCATTTCATCACGTCCTTTTGAGTAATTTTAACATAAAAAATATTTCAAAACAACTCTGTCATATATACAGTACAAAAATGCGTACACACATAAAAAGCGGCGAAGCGCAAAGCCCGCCGCTTAAAATCATCTTACAAGTCCGAAATAAATCAAAACTATTGCTCCCAAAATAATTCTGTACCATCCGAAAGCCTTGAAATCGTGCTTTTTGATATAACCCATCAGGAATTTGATTGCGATAATTGATACGACAAACGCAAATACAAGACCTACAAACAGGATGATAAGTTCTTCGGAAGTGAAATTAAATCCGAATTTCACCAGTTTAAGAGCGCTGGCGCCGAACATTACAGGCACCGCAAGGAAAAACGTATATTCTGCCGCAACAGTTCGCGAAACGCCGATAAGAATAGCGCCGACGATTGTTGCCCCGCTGCGTGAAGTTCCCGGGAATACTGCGGCTATAAGCTGAAACATTCCTATAATTAAAGCCGAAGTATATGTCAGTTCAGCGATTGAATTTATCTTGGATTTTTTGTTTTTGTTTATGCTTTCGATAACGATAAACAGAACACCGAAAACAATAAGCATTATCGCTACTGTCTGCCAGTTGTAAAACAGAGCGTTGAGTTCGTCGTCAAAAAGAAGACCCACAACAGCGGCAGGAACGCAGGACACAATTACCTTGAACCACATCTGCCATATATCTTTTTTGGGAACAATCTTTTTGTTTTCCAGACCAAATGGCCAAAGGCGGGGCCAGTAAAGAACGACTACCGCAAGAATTGCGCCAAGCTGGATAACAACGAGGAACATTTCCTTAAACTGGGGGGTCACGTTCATATGAAGGAATTCGTCCACCAGTATCATATGACCCGTTGAACTAATGGGGAGCCATTCGGTAATACCTTCAACGACGCCCAGTACAATCGCTTTTATAATTTCAATAAAGAGTTCCATAAAATCCTCCTTTAAGAATTTGCCGCATACATTGTAGCAGATTAAAGCCAAATGTACAATAAATATATGCTCATTTATACAGATTTATCAAAAAAGCCACGCGAAGGACAGCCCTGCGCATGGCTTTTAATTTATTATTACTACAGACCGACAAGTTCCTAACCTGCGGCAAGCAAATGATTTTTCATTTTATTCAGCCGTTTCCTGAAGCATCTTCCAGTGAATTTTGCAATAATTCTTGCCGTCAATAGGCGGATAGTCCGGATCGTCAACCTTTGCGGCGTTATAGCAGTCGTACTCGACGTTATAATCGCATCTGTCAACATCTGAGCCGCCCTCAGAAAGAGACGGAATAAAGGCGTAAAGGAATATTGCAACAACCGCAACGGTTATGCAGGCAATACCTACCTTATTTGGAATGCCTTTTTTAAACAATTTTTCTGCGTCTATCTTCTCCAGAACCTTTATTTTCATAACAAGCTTCATAAGAGCGTAACCGATAAGCGCACTTACAACGCCTACGATAAGACCGCCCAAAACGTCGGTAGCGTAATGAACCATCAGATAAACTCTGGAACCCATTGTGCAAAGGGCAATGCACGGAAAAAGCCATGCAATCTTTTTCTTATCGCTTCTAAAGCACAAAAACAGCGCGAATGCCACTTCAACTGCGGCGGTTGTATGGCCTGACGGGAAGCTGTAATCGCTTTCGCTGAGGGCTCCCGCTTTGATATACCATGACCAGTAGTCCACGTTTTCCTGAAGCGTGTTATAAGGGCGAATTCTAAGAACAGTTGGCTTTACAGCAACGTTTGTAATAAGCGTTCCGATAATTATTGCAAAAAGCATCGCAAAGCCGTATTTGCGGGTGCGCTTAAAGAAGCAAAGCACTATCGAAAGAACAACTATCGGAATTGTAAACGCTTCGTCACCGAATGAAGTAAAGAATTTTGCGACATATGTAAGGAAATCACACTGCATTGAACCGAAAAAGTGGAAAACCCACATATCAAACGCATAAAACACTTTGTCAATGCTGTCGCCGACAGTAAGTAAAATAGGACTCATACTATTCCCCCTGGATATAATTTGTTTTTATACCTTATTTTAGCAGATACTATTTTTAAATGCAATATATCTATTACTTGCAAATACTTGCAAAATCCCTTGTTTTCAGGATAAAACACCGTTTTTTGCCCTTGATTTACAATTCATTAACAACTTTGCTCTTTTTATTCGCCTTTTCTTCACAGAATAGTAAAAAATCTGTGTTATAGTCTGGAATAAAGATTGGAGTATGCAAATAGAAATATGGTACAGAATCCTTACAGAATTTTAGGCGTTCCCGAGGGTGCATCAGTTGCGGAATGCACAAAAGCCTACAAACGCCTTGCAAAAAAATACCATCCGGACCTTAACCCCGGAAACAAAGAAGCGGAACGCAAGATGTCCGAAATTAACGCAGCGTATGACGCAATAAAAAACGGAACTGCATCCTCTTCTTCGTCAGCTTCATCCGGCGCTTCTTCCGCCGGCACAAGCACTCAAACAAAATATTACCAGGCAGTTGTTAACTTTATCAACCATGCCCAGTACGCTCAGGCTATAAACCTTCTTAACCAGATGGAAAAAAGCGACGGGCGATGGTATTATCTTTCCGCCCTTGCAAACATTGGCTACGGAAACAGAGACAAAGCCATGAGCCACATAAAAATAGCTGTTTCCCGCGAACCCGGCAACCAGTATTACCGCCAGGCATACGAAAGTATCAGCCACGGAATAAACCCGATGGGATTTGGCTTTGACTTCTCCTCTTACGCTTCCGGCGCACAAGGCGGAGAAAACAGAACCGTTTACGTTCGCAGAAAAACAGGGTTCTTCGGCAGACTGCTTAGATTTTTCATGATCCTTATTCTGATACGTCTTGTGATCTGGGGAATAACCAGCCTGTTTTCATGGACAAATCAGCGCTACGACGATTATTACGCCGTTCCCACTCCGTCTTACGGTTACAACGAAAGCACTACGGAAGAAAGCGAAAACTCAGACGGCTATTACTATAACGGCGACAGCTACGGCAACAGCGGCAATTACAATAATTACGGCTATTATGACGATTACGGTAATTACAGCAATTACAGCGGCCAAAACGGAAATTACGAAGAAGGCGACGCGTCGTCACACTTCGGAGAATCCAGCGGTCAAACTGCCGGAGCATAATTTAAGCATAAGGAAGGATATTTAATGAAAAACTGGCTGACTAAAACAGCAATAAAATTTGAGCAATTCATGGTTGGAAGATACGGCATTGATGCGTTTTACAAAGCACTGCTTGTTTTCTATCTTGTATTGATAATTCTAAACAGCATTTTGATAAGGATAACAACAGTAGGTTATTACATTACACTTGTTTTATCGCTGGCGGTTCTCGTTTTCGCGTTTTACCGCGTTTTTTCAAAAAACATTTCCGCCCGCAGGAAAGAAAACAACTGGTGGCTGAAAACCACGGCGCCTATTGTAAAGCAATCAAAACTTCTTTCGGACAAATGGAAATTCCGCAAGACCCACGTCTTTCGCAAATGTCCGAACTGCAAAGCGGTTTTGAGACTGCCTAAGAAAAAGGGCAAACACAACGTAAACTGCCCTCACTGCCGCCAAAATTTCAAAGTAACCGTGCGCTAAAACGGAGTAATTCCTCGCTGAATTTCTCTCTTGCTCCGCTTACGCATTGTTATAAATATAAAAAAACACGCCGAAAGGATACCTCCCCTTTTCGGCGTGTTTTTTATTCTAAAATATTATTCATCGTCAGAGGACAGCTTGAGTACCGCAAGGAAAGCCTCCTGAGGAACCTCAACCTGGCCGAACTTGCGCATTCTCTTTTTACCCTCTTTCTGCTTTTCAAGCAGTTTCTTCTTTCGGGTAACATCGCCGCCGTAGCACTTGGCAAGAACGTCCTTGCGAAGCGCTTTAACTGTTTCACGGGCAATAACTTTGCCGCCGATAGCAACCTGGACAGGTATTTCAAACAGATGGCGCGGAATATGCTCCTTGAGTTTTTCGGCAATGCGTCTGCCGCGCTGATACGCTTTGTCACGGTGAATAATGAAACTCAAGGCGTCTATTGTATCGCCGTTGAGAAGCACGTCTACCTTAACAAGGTCTGAGCGCCTGTAATCCTTTATTTCATAGTCAAAGGAAGCATAGCCTCGGGTACGCGATTTAAGAGCGTCAAAGAAATCATAAATAATTTCGTTGAGCGGCAGTTCGTAATGGATATCAACACGATCAGGTGTGATATAATTCATGTTTTTGAAAATGCCTCGTCTTTCCTGGCACATATCCATTATCGTGCCCACAAACTCGCTGGGCACATAAATATTAGCGTCTGCAAAAGGCTCTTCGGCATAATCTATCAGCGCAGGGTCGGGATAATTTGTGGGATTGTCTATCTCCACCATGCTGCCGTCTGTAAGATATATCTTATATACAACTGACGGAACGGTGGTTATCAGATCAAGCCCATACTCACGCTCAAGTCTTTCCTCGATTATTTCAAGATGAAGCAGTCCCAGAAAACCGCAGCGAAAACCAAAGCCTAGAGCACCCGACGTTTCAGGTTCATAGCTAAGGGACGCGTCGTTTAACTGGAGCTTTTCAAGGGCGTCACGCAGTGCTTCGTAATCAGCACCGTCTGCCGGATACACACCGCAGAACACCATTGGATTTACCTTTCTGTAACCGGGAAGCGGCTCTGCCGCCGGGCAGTTTGCCAGAGTAACTGTATCGCCTACTCTGGCGTCGGAAACCGTCTTGATAGACGCGGTAATATAGCCTACCTCTCCCGATGTAAGAATACCGGTATTCTCCATAGAAGTTGCTCTCATTCTGCCAACTTCTACTACCGTAAACTGGGCGCCGGTTGCCATCATTTTCATCGTGTCGCCGACTTTTATCTTTCCGTCCATAACGCGAACATAGACAATAACGCCCCTGTAACTGTCGTAAACCGAGTCAAAAATGAGAGCTCGAAGAGGTGCGTCGTCGTTTGTTTCAGGAGGTCTTATCTCGGTAACAATTCGTTCCAGAACCTCTTCAACATTTTCACCTGTTTTAGCCGAAACCCTGGGAGCATCCATGCATGGAATGCCGACAACTTCCTCAACCTCCTGGGCAACACGGTCAGGCTCTGCGGCAGGCAGGTCGATTTTGTTGATAACGGGCATAATATCAAGATTATGGTCGATTGCAAGATAAGTGTTTGCAAGGGTCTGGGCCTCAACGCCCTGGGACGCGTCAACAATAAGTATCGCGCCCTCACACGCCGCAAGAGAACGGCTTACCTCGTAATTAAAGTCAACATGGCCTGGAGTATCGATAAGGTTAAACTCATAGTGTTCGCCGTCTTTTGCATCATAGCCGAGAGTTACGGCGTGAGCCTTAATCGTTATTCCTCTTTCACGTTCCAAATCCATATCGTCAAGAATCTGCTCCTGCATATCTCGCTTTTCAACAGAGCTTGTAAGCTCAAGAAGGCGGTCGGCAAGAGTAGATTTTCCGTGGTCGATATGGGCAATTATTGAAAAATTCCTTATATTTTCTTTCTTAACAGACAAGTTTTTACCTCCGGGTAAAAATTATTTAACCAAAACACGCGCGCCGAAAACGGCGAGTATGCAAAAAGCGACGCTGAGCAAAATATAAGCTATCGCCATTAAAGTTTTTCCCTCTGCAAACAGATCATAACTTTCCAGTGAGAATGTAGAAAACGTTGTAAATCCTCCGCAAAGCCCTACTTTAAGAAAAAGAAGCAGCAGCTGAGAAGCAATTTTGTTTTTCTCGCAAAATGCGGCAATCAAACCTATAACAAACGCGCCGACAATATTTATCACCAAAGTTATTATGGGAAAAGCGGTATATTCTTTTATCGGGATAAGCCCCAGCAAATAGCGCATCACAGCGCCCAGAAAGCCGCCTAGGCCTACAAAAATTACGTTAATCATCTTTCTTTTCTTCTTCTGAAATTCTTCTTATTTCCTTTGCTTCCGCAAGGGCCTTATCGCCTTTTACAAACAGCCTCATCAGTCGGAGAATATAATAAGCGCCCAGAAGATAAGGTCGTTTTTCCAAAACTTTAAAATTCGCAGTCATTGTTTTTCGGCTGGGAAAAAGTCTTTTGAGAATATATTTGCGGCGGGCGGCTTCTGCGGAAGATTGTCCCTTCACTTCGTCAAACCTGCGAACAAGGGTCAGCCGTGCATCGCCGTAAACTCCGCCTTTCATAAAGATATTAAGAAGTCTGATGTCGCTTTCCGTAAGTTCTTCATTGTTGAACAGGCGCAGAGCAAGTTTAAGCGCGTTATCCGCAAAATCCGCAATTCCTATTTCGTGAAACGTATTAACTATATATTCACCGTCAAGGCGTTGTTGTTCCTTTGTATAAAGCAGATATATATCGGCAAGAAAGCGAACGCCGCAGCCGTTAGTCGAAAAATGCTTATACATATGAGCAACGGAATATATGTAATTATCGCTGACGTCCATATGGTACTGACAGGGGTGTTCCCCGTCCTGAACAGCGCGCTCCCAGAGATTATCAAACCTGGGGCAAAAAGACTGCTCTTCAAAGAATAGTTCGCGGTGGAACTCAAATGTGAAATATGGTTCTTTGTGGAAATCGTCAGAGTTCTCACAGCAAGTTTCCAGCTTATAGCCGCGCTTCTTCATTATTGCAAGCAGTTCGTCGCGCTTTGAAGCGTCATAAAGGATATCGTTGTCACTCATCTGGCGCATTATGCTTTTTGGATAATAATTGCGCAGAATAAGCCCTTTCAGGAACATATATTTTATCCCGTGTTTTTCCAATTCCTCGGTAAGCAGCTGGCGGTCATGGTCAACGGCAATAGTTCGAACAAGTTCAGAATAACTGTAATTCTTCCACCGTTCTTTCTCACTGTCAGGCACAACGTCCATATCTTTAATCAACGGGAATATGATATTGTAAATCTGCTGTTTCTTCGCTATTGAAAAAACAACTGAAAAATCAAGTCCTTCCGGCGCTTTCGGAGCTTCTTCCTGTCTCAGCGCGCAGGACAGCAGTTTGAGCAGATACGCACATTCTCTGTTGTCAATCGTCATTTTCAGTCAAGCACTCCTGCGTCTTTTATGATATTGATAATCCTGCGTACGTCTTCTCTGACTGTCGCTTCATCAACATCGTACTTTTCAAGCATTGCCTCAACAATACTGTCCTCGGTCTGTTCCGTCTGCAAAAGTTCAAAAATATATGCAGCAGTCTTGTTGTTATGAATAACGCCGTTAAAATTTTTCATCGCCTTACCTGTGGCAATGGCAAAATTCTCGCCGTCAACATTGCCCAGCACAATACCTTCTTTTAATTTCATATATGTTCAATCCTTTCTTTGATAAGAAAAACCTTTGTAATTAGTCAATTCGCTTTTCAATAAGAGCCACCGTCTCAACATGGGGTGTTCTCGGGAACATATCCACTGCCGCGGCTTTTATCGGTTCATACCCTTTTTCTTTAAGTATAGCCAAATCTCTGGCAAGAGTTGCCGGGTCGCAGGAAACATAAACAATTCTTTTTGCGCCCATCTGCTCCACCGCGTCAAAAACGGCGCTGTCGCACCCTTTTCGCGGAGGGTCAAGGACAACGACATCAGGCTTTATTCCCTCCTCAGCCAGCTGTTTTGCGGCTTTAGGAGCGTCTGCACAAATAAATCGGGCGTTACCCACATTGTTTATCTCGGCGTTTTTCTTTGCGTTTTCCACCGCGTCAGCCACAATCTCAACGCCTATAAGCCTTTTGCATTTATCAGCCATGCTTATTCCGATTGTACCGGCGCCGCAATAAAGATCCAGCAGCGTTTCATTTCCGCTTAAGCCGGCATATGAAACCGCAAGTTCATAGAGCCTTTCGCACTGGTCGTGATTGACCTGATAAAAAGAAGCGGGGCTTATAATGAATTTTTTGCCGCAAAGTATGTCGGTTATCGTTTCACTGCCCCAGAGCGTTACAAACTTTTTGCCAAGTATGACGTTTGTATCCTCAGTATTTATGTTGTAAAGAACGCCTGCAAGACCGGGCACATAATTTCTGAGAAGTTCACAGAGACGTAAGGCGGCAGGCATCTTTTTCCCGTTAATTACAGCGCATGCCATAACCTCGCCTGTGCCTGCGCCTATTCTGAAATAGATATGGCGCAGAAGTCCTTTCCCTGTCTTTTCGTCATAAGCCGTTATAGAATTTTCTTTAACCCAGATTTCAAAGGCTTTTAAACCTTCTACAAAAACTTCGTTTTGCAAACGGCACTCGGCACAAGGCACTACGCGGTGACTTTTATAGGCATAAAAACCGGCTGTCAGCATTCCGTTTTCTATTCTGACGGGATACTGGGCCTTATTTCGGTAGCCCTCTGTTTTCTCAGCGCCTAATATAAATTCTGTTTTAAGATCAAGATGTCCGATTCGCCGAAACGCGTCGTCAACCCTGCTCTGCTTAAATTTAAGTTCGGCAGGATAATCCACGTTTCTGAAGGAACAGCCGCCGCATTTTGAAGATACGGAGCAGTTGCTTTCTATTCTGTCCGGCGACGGCACCAGCAGTTGGTCAATAATACCAATTGCATATGATTTATTAACCTTGATGATATGGGCAATTATCGTGTCCCCGGGAACTGTTCCACGGACAAAAACAGCCAATGAGTCATAGCGGCCTATCCCGCTGCCCTCAGAGGTCAGCGCCGTTATGTTCAGTTCAATTTTATCGTTCTTTTTTAACTGCACCCAAATCACCATTCCCTATAATATCATAAACTCAGTAAAAAAAAAAGATAGAAAATTTAAACAATATTAAAGAGCGGAACGCAAAAGCGCTCCGCTCTTCTAAAACAGTATTATTTATTTTTGCTTTTTCTTTTCAACTGCGCGCTGGATAAGTTTAACGATTTCAACAATCGGAATTACAGCAAACGCCAGAGCCATAGCGGTAAAGTATTCAGCGGCGCTGATATGAGCAAAATCGAAAGCGTCCGAAAGGAACGGAACATAAATAACCAGTGTTGACAAGATCAGTGAAAGGAACATTGCTCCGAACAGATACTTGTTATGACCGCCCATTCTGAATATTGACTCACGGCGTGAGCGCATATTGAAGCTGTGGAAGATTTCCGCCATTGAAAGTGTAAGAAACGCCATTGTCATTCCGTTTTGATGAACAAGTTCATTTCTCTCGTGGAGAAGCTGCTGGAACGTTTCATGAACCGGTGACGCCATTATCATTCCCACAAAGTACGCAACAACTGTAACAACGGTTACCATTAATCCCTGCCATGCAACGTCAAATCCCATTCCGCCGGCAAAAATTCCGTCATCTGCTTTTCTCGGCTGGCGTCTCATGATATTAGGTTCGCCCTTTTCCATTCCGAGAGCAAGCGCCGGGAAACAGTCGGTAATAAGGTTGATCCACAGAAGATGAACCGGCTCAAGAATTGTAAATCCAAGCAAAGTAGCAATGAATATTGTAAGAACTTCGGAAAGGTTAGAGGAAAGCAGGAACTGAATAGACTTTCTAATATTGTCGTAAATTCGTCTTCCCTCTTCAACCGCTGAAACGATAGTGGCAAAGTTATCGTCCGCCAAAACCATGTCGGCAACGTTCTTTGTAACGTCGGTGCCGGTAATTCCCATTCCGATACCGATATCGGCAGACTTGATTGACGGAGCGTCGTTAACGCCGTCACCCGTCATTGCGGTAATGGCGCCGCGTTTTTTCCAAGCTGTTACGATTCTAACCTTGTGTTCAGGCTGAACTCTCGCGTAAACGCTGTACTGGGTGATTTTCTGGTCAAGTTCATCGTCGCTGAGGTCATTAAGTTCCATGCCCGTAATTGCTTCAGAAGCGTCAGTAATAATTCCGAGTTCCTTCGCGATTGCAACAGCGGTATCCTTATGGTCGCCTGTAATCATAATAGGACGAATGCCTGCCTGGCGGCATTCCTTAATTGAATCAACAACTTCGGGACGCACAGGGTCAATCATACCTGTAAGACCGATATAGCACAGACCGTTTTCAATTTCTTCGGGATCGTTGAACTGGGGATTTTCTTTATATGTCTTCATAGCGGCGCAAAGCACACGAAGCGCTTTATCCGCCATTTCCTTATTCTGGGTAGTGATTTTCTTGCGCATTTCGTCAGTCAGCGGCACCTGCTTGCCGTCAACAAGCGCTGTTTCGCATCTTGAAAGCACTACGTCCGGAGCGCCTTTTGTATACTGAACAAAACCGTTTGGTGTCTTATGAATAGTTGACATCATCTTTCTCATTGAATCAAACGGAGCTTCGCCGACTCTCGGGAAAGATTTTTCCAAATCGGTTTTAGGCAGTTCCAGCTTTGCGGCGTAATCAACAAGAGCCGCTTCAGTAGGCTCGCCTTTTACGGTTCCGTCGTCCTGAAGTTCCGCGTCGGTGCAAAGCGCCATAGCGGAAGCAAGAAGTTTCTCATCATCGCCTTTATACTCAACAACAGTCATCTTGTTCTGGGTAAGAGTTCCCGTTTTATCAGAACAGATAATCTGGGTACAGCCGAGAGTTTCAACCGCGGTAAGGCGGCGGATAACGGCGTTTCTCTTACTCATCTTCGTTACGCCGATGGAAAGTACGATGGTAACAACAGCCGCAAGTCCCTCGGGAATAGCCGCAACCGCAAGGGATACAGCAACCATAAACGTGTCAAGCATTCCTGTAAATGAAACGCCCTGGCCCGAAACGATACTGCGTATAATATCAAGTGCGAAAATAAATACGCAGATACCAAGAACGATAAATGACAAAATCTTTGAAAGCTGATTAAGTTTTATTTGAAGCGGAGTATCGCCGTCAGCGGCATTAGTAAGAGCATCGGCAATCTTGCCCATCTCTGTATCCATACCTGTGGCAACAACAACTGCTTTTCCGTGGCCGTAAACAACGTTTGAGCCCATGTAGCACATATTTTTACGGTCGCCCAGCGGAACATCGTCTGAACCGAGAGGATCAATCACATCAACTTTCTTGTTGACGGGTACTGATTCACCCGTAAGAGCCGCTTCTTCGATTTTCATTGAAGCACTGGCTATTATTCGGCAGTCCGCAGGAACGCTGTCGCCCGCTTCAAGCACAACGATATCGCCGGTAACAAGATCCTCGGAACGTATGTCGGTAAGCTTTCCGTCACGGATAACCTTTGACGTTGCCGCCGCGATCTCCTGCAATGCCTCGATTGCTTTTTCTGCTTTGCTTTCCTGGTAAACGCCGAGTATAGCGTTTATGATAACAACCGCCATGATAATAATAACATCTGACGGGAATTCATGCTCGTAAACAGACGTTATTGCAGAAATAACAGCCGCAATAATCAAAATGATAATCATTGGGTCGGCAAGCTGCATCAAAAAGCGATGAAAAATTGACTCTTTTTTACCTTCTGCAAGTTTGTTTTTTCCGTTTTTTTCAAGTCTTTTTGCCGCCTCGGATGACGACAGACCGTTTTCGGACGTCTCATATTCCTTAATAACGTCCTGAGCTTCGCGTAAATACTCTTTCATATTGCACCCTCCTGGTTTAACGCAAAGTACTTCAATATATCAAAAAGACCCGTATATAGCTTTTCACCATATACGAGTCTCATTCTTTAGAATTAAGCCAGCCGTTTACGGCATGTTGTTGACTTAACGCACCCTAAAAACGCGGGCGGAATTACTCCCTCATAGTATTAATATTATACCATTTTTTCCGACTAAAGTCAATCATCAAACTATGCGCCAATTGTCCATTAAAATCCATAACGGAACAATTTAGTGCATTTTTGCGTTGTTATGCTCTGGCAACCATTTCTCCGTATTCTTCTTTGCTCTTTTTGATAAACTCCTCAACCTGATGTGCTGAAGGCATTGCGTCTGAACAGCTGTGAGCAGAAATAAGGATTGAAGCAGAAGCAGAACCGAATTCAAGGCATTCAATCATTTCCTTGCCCTGAAGCAGGCTGTAAAGGAATGAAGAGCCATAGCCGTCGCCGCCGCCGAAGCCCTTAAGTTTTACAGCCGGGAAAGGCTTGATTGAATAGAAATTACCGTCGTTTGTGTAAGCTGTGGAGCCTTCCTTACCGTGTTTGATAACACAAATTGAAGCTCCGAAAGACTGCCAGTAACGCGCGCTTTCCGGGTCTGACTCTTTGACGCCTACAATGCCCTCTGTCAAGTCAAATTCTTCTCTTGAGCCCATGATAATATCCGCATTCTGGGCTACAAGGCTGTAATAAACAGCGATTTCGTCTTTTGATTTCCATGTATATGAGCGGTAGTCGATATCAAAAACAATGCGTACATTGTTCTTCTTCGCAAGCATCATTGCCTTAAGGCAAGCCTCTCTTGAGGGAGACTGAGCAAGCGCCGTTCCGCTGATTACGATTGCCTTTGCAGAAGCGATATATTCCTCGTCAATATCCTCAGGAGCCATGCAGAAATCCGCAACATTGTCGCGGTACATAAGAATTGAAGACTCTTCTTTAGAAAGGATTTCCGTAAAAGTCAGGCCTATGCATTCACCATTCTTAGCGCGTGTAATGTGGCTTGTGTCAATGCCTTCCTTTTCAAAATAATTAAAAACATAATCACCGAACTGGTCGTTGGAAACGCAGCCGCAGAAACCTACTTTGCATCCCAGTCGTGCAAGACCCACTGCAATATTTGCGGGAGAACCGCCGACGTATTTATTGAAATTGGACGATTCGGATAAAGGTTTGTACATATCGGTTGGGTTAAAGTCAATGGCAATTCTGCCGATCGGGATAAAGTCAATTGGCTTTGACATATCAAATTCTACATATTTCATCTGGAAAATCCTCTCTTTATAAACAGTTATTCAGCTTTGCCGTCTGTGCCGAAAATCAAAATGTGCTTCTTTGCGTTTTCATAAGCACCTTCAACTTCAGCCGCCTGCAAGTCGTAATAACCTTTAATACTTTTATCATTATAACATGAGCGAACGCTGTTTTCAACACTGTCAAACGTAGCGGTGGCGATATTGATTTTCTTAATTCCTGTTTTTGAACAGCGAACGAAATCATCCGGCGAAATACCTGTTCCGCCGTGAAGGACAAGAGGAGTGCTGGTCTTTTCGTTAACTTCGGCCAGTATATCAAAGCGAAGATGAGGAGTTGATTTATAATTGCCGTGGGCGTTGCCTATAGCTATTGCAAGGGCGTCAACTTTTGTTTCCTTCTCAAATCTAACAGCGTCCTGAGGTTTTGTACAGTTAATTGCAATATCCTCTGAGCCGTCCTCAGAGCCGCCTACACAGCCGATCTCTGCCTCAACAGCCGCCCCGTAAGGAGCCGCAAGCACCATGACCTGCTTTGTCATTTCAATATTTTCATCAAGAGGTAAATGTGAGCCGTCAAACATTACGGAAGTAAAGCCCAGTTTCAGCGCCTGGCTTATTTTTTCTACAGTTTTGCCGTGGTCAAAATGAACTGCAACAGGAGTTTTGGCATTTTTTGCGGCCGCCACCATAAGGGGACCGATAAGTTCCAGCGGAGACTGCTTCAGGCGCACTTCCGCAATCTGAAGAATTACGGGAGCCTTTAATTCCTCAGCCGCCTGCAAAACGCCGAGCACCATTTCCATATTTGCAACAGAAAAAGAGCCGACAGCATAATTACCCTTCTGTGCGTCGGCCAGCAATTCCTTCATATTGACTAACATATTATTTAACACCTCAGTATGTATAATAATCAACGACGAGTTACACGTAAGCCGAGTTCTGTCGTGGGCAGTTATCTATCTCGACGCACGGTTACCCGTACGCTCAAGCCGTCCTTCGAAGTTATGTGTCGAGCAGACAACCCTTCAGTCGACGTTGCAGCGGATAGGGTTTACATGGCAGAGGACGTCTCCGCCCTCTCGGTGAGCTCTTACCTCGCCTTTCCACCCTTACCACAAAAGCGGCGGTATATTTCTGTTGCACTTTCCCTAAGTCCCCCCTGGGCGGCCGTTAGCCGTTATCCTGCTCTGCGCTGCTCGGACTTTCCTCACACATTCGTGCGCAACTGCCTGTGCAACTCGTCGGAAATATTTTATTCCAAAACAGACGGAATTGTCAACATATTTTGAAATATTGTTCCTAATGTGCTAAAATATAATTATAGAACGCGCGACTGTCTCTTAGATTGTTAAAGAATTATAAGGAAATGTCAAAATAATTATAAATTAAATAAATTTCCAATTGAAATACCGCGCTGTTTATAGTAAAATCTCATTTACAAAGTTAATAGAGAAATAAGGTGATAATATGCCAAGGTATGAAAACGAGGGCTGGAATCCCAAGCGGAGGACAGACAACGACTCGCTTGACCGAACTGTACCGCTGGATGAGAATTATTACTCAACTGACCCTTATATAGACCTGAACTTCAACAGCCGTGAAGGCTCAAGACGTTCAGCAGAAAACAGCGGTGGATTTAATCCCTGCGATTATGAGGATGTTTATTCCGGCGGCGACCGACTGCTTGCAGAAGAAGAAATTCCCAATTCTTTTACAAGCGAAACGCCGGACGATTTTCAGCGCTCGCCAAGCAGACGCCAGAACCCTTCATCCAGAAACACCGGTTCTTCAAGACGGGACAGGCAGTCGTCTTCAGGCGGAGGAGGAAGAAGAGGCGGCAGATCGGGAAACGGCGAAAAAGGTCCGAAGAAGCACAAAATCAGCGTTGCTTCCGGTATTCCGATTTTTGTTCTCGTTCTTATCCTCGCCATTGTAGGCTCTATCTTCCCTGTTTTGGGTAAGATTAACTATGATGAGCACAAGGACAACGAATACGTTAATTCCTCTGAGCTGACAAGCAGTTCATCAGTTAAAAACATTTTACTTCTCGGAGTTGACGCTCGCTCTGATGAAAGCTCTGAAACTTCCAGAAGTGATACGATGATGCTTGTTTCTGTTGATTCAAAGCACCACTCGATAAAGCTCACTTCTTTCCTGCGTGACACATGGGTCTACATTCCCTGCGAAGATACCGAGCAGAGACTTAACGCCGCCTGCACTTACGGCGGATACAAAGGCGTTGTTGACACAATAGAATACAACTTCGGAGTAAAAATTGACAACTATGTTGTTACGGACTTTGAAATGTTCCAGGTACTTGTTGACTCAATCGGAGGAGTTGAAGTAGAAGTTACTGAAGCAGAAGCAAAAGAAGTTACGGGTCATCCGAAACGTTACGGCAACGTTGAACTGGAAAGCGGAAAGCAAACACTAAACGGAAAACAGGCTCTCGCCTATTGCCGAATCAGGAAGATAGATACCGACTTTGTCCGCACTGAGCGTCAGCGTACGGTAATGAGCGCAATACTCAGCAAAATGAAGTCTTCTAACCCAATAACACTTTATAAAATGGCTTACAATGCGGCTCCTTATATTGAGACAGATATGAGCAAAGGTGAATTGATGAGCTTGGCAATGAAAGCTCTCCCCTGCATGGGCAACATCTATCAGGCTCAAGTTCCCTTTGAAGGCACTTGGTCTTACGCCACAATCAGCGGCAACTCAGTTATAAGCATTGACAAAGACGCAAACAAAAACAAACTTATAGATTATATCTATAACAAGTCATCAGCCGATCTTGAAGCTGAAGAAAAAGCCAAAGATTAAAAAGTAATAGCAAATATAAAAAATGCGGCAGAAGCAATGCTTCTGCCGCATTTAATATTATTTATTAGTATGAATAAACAACCATGTCGGAATAAACGGTATTGACTTTACCTTTGCTGTCTTTGTATGTTACAAAGGCTTTAGCGCATGCGTCGCCAACCTTTGATGAAATTCCGTAAACAAGAATAAACTGTCCGTCAGGATTTGTGTCACGGTTTATAACCATTTTTACTGTTCCTGAATCATTGCCTGTGCCTGTTTTGCCTACGTTTTCAACAGTAAGGTCTGCATCGTTCATGTTTTTACCGTATACAAAACCGGAAGCAACAAGTTCATTTCCTTCGCCGACAACAGAACGTGTTGCGGAGAATTCAACTCTGCCGCTGTTTTCATTGTAATTCTTTGCTACAATTGAAACGACAGGTATCTGTTCAACATCGTCAGTCGTTGTATCCAGTGTTATGTCTGATGAAACATAGAATGAATATGTGTTTCCGTAACCAACAATTTTTCCGTCGCAAAGGAACGCGGTAGCATCAGGAGAAGTAACAGTTACCCATGAGCCGTAAGGCGCCTGAGCGCTGTCGCTGTATAAAGCACCGTCAACCTCAATGGAGCAGCCGCTTGCATTTACGTTGTACTGAACTGAATTGTCTGATTCGTAAAGAGCGTAAATTGTAAGTGAAGAATTAGCGTTATGAATCTGTTCCTCAGAATATGACCAGTTAAGGAACTTATAACCGCTGTATACAGGTGGTTTCGGAACAACTACATCTTTAGGATCATCAACCGTCTGATAGGATATAACGTTTGAAAATGTATCCATAAAGATAAACGTCTTTGTATTACTGTTGTCTGAAAATACAGGGTTATATTCAGCGTCTGAGAACGGGATAAAGTTATACTGCGCGTCAGATGAAACAAGCTTGTTGCTGTACTGCCAGCCTACGAATGAACAGCTGTCGTTAGGGGTTGCAGACAGTGTGCAGGATGTACCCTTTTTAACGTCTACAGAACCGCCGCCGGTTACATCAACATCGTTGAATCTAAGAGTGCCCATATCTGTTCCCTGGGTTGAAATTTTATAGGAATCTGTATAATCCACAAAATTAGTCTTTGTCTGCTCATCGCAGTTTGAGCACTTATAAATATCGTAGCCCTGTGAATCCGGGGTAGGATCAACGTGGCTTACAAACACACTGAAATCATGGTTTATGTTGAACTCGCCTTTTTCAGTGTAGCCTGCATAACTTACTGTGATGGTGTTTGGTCCGCAAGCACCACAGGCAGACATATCAATAATAACATCTATGCCGTTTATCTGAAGGTTCGGCACAGCTTCCTTATATCTCCAAACAAAACTGATACCCTGAGCGTCGTAAATTATCAGGAAAAGATTGTCCAAAACTTCCTGGGGATTGTAGCCCACGAACTGAGTTTTATCAAAACGTACTTTAAGGCCGTTTTCGTCATCAAGCAATCCGCTTTCAGTGCTCGTAAACTCTTCAATGTCTACATTACATTCGGTAGTGCTCAGCCAGCCCTGAACCTCATAATAATATGACTTTCCTTTTTCAAGGGTATATGTAATGGTTGCATGGTCAAGATTTGTGGTTCTGTCGTTGCAGTTAGCAAGTTCATTGCCTTCTGAATCATAGAGATAAAATCTTATGTTTCTGCCGCCGCTGACATGACCCCAGAGACTGAGCGTATAATCAGCAGTATACTGCGGCTTAAAATCAAGCCTTGTTCTCTCTCCAGCAACAATATGGAAAGCATTTGTTCTTTGGCGGAAAAGATAATTGTCATTCAAATCCACAGTCGTCTGAGCGAAAGACGTAATCGGAAATGAACAGAGCATAAACATCAGTGCAAGAAGCAATGATATGATTCTGCCGGTTTTTTTCTTCATAAAATCACCTCAATAGTGTATTTCAAAAGTGAATTTGAAATTCACTTTTTACGCTTACGTATATATTAACACAAGGCTTTGAAAAATTCCACTATAAAATAAAAAAATCAGAGCGGAGGATTTTTCCTCCGCTCCTTTTCGCTCTAGCAATTATTAAATTGCCAATTAGTCGTCTTCGCCGTCAGTAATCTCAGGGCCTGATACGGTCAGGACATCCTGAGCCTTAAACTCCTTAACGTCAACAACAGGCTTAGAATAAGCTTCTTTCATGAAAGACTTACCTCCTATTCATGATTTGCCTTATCGCTGCCGGCAGTTGCCCGCCGGCAGGAGCGATAGAATTAACTTAGTATATTCTTATGCGCCGTATGTGTAGTTCATTGCGTCTGAATATACTGTCTGGATTTCGCCGTCAGCATCTCTGTAGGTGATAAATGCCTTAGCACTAGCGGTACCTGTCTGAGCAGTGATACCGTAGCTGAGGATGAACTGTGTATTTCCTTCTGTGCTGGAAACATAAGCAGCCTTAACAACACCAGAATCGGTGCCGGTGCCTACCTGACCAACCTTATCAAGAGTAAGGTCAGCATCGGTAAGATTCTTACCGTAAACCCAACCAGCCTTGATAAGTGTGCAGTCATCTGTCATTGCACGAGAAGCAACGAATTCAACCTTATGGCTGTTGCTGAGCTGTGAGTAGGAAACAGCTGCAACAACAGGCTTAGCTGTAACTGCTGTATCGATAGGAGCAACAGTTACGTCAGAAGCAACATAGAATGTGTAGGAATCGCCGTAAGCAACGTCTGCGCCGTTGATCTGCCAGCCTGTTGCGCCTTCCTTAGTTACGGTTACCTGAGTGCCGTAAGGAACATCAGCAAGTGTGTTCTCAGCGGAAACATCGCCGTAAGAAATTGTAGCGCCTTCAGCGTTTACAGTGAAGTTAGCGTCAGTGTCTTTTTCAAACAGTGCAGTAATTGTCATAGATTCCTGAGACTGATGGATTGTATCAGCATTAGCTGTCCAGCCTGTGAACTTGTAACCATTATAAACAGGAGCGTCGGGGATTACTACTTCAGAAGCATTAGATACTCTCTGTGAAGAAATAACGTTGCCGAACATATCAAGGAATACAAATTCAAGAGCTTCGGACTTATCAACAAATACAGGTGTATAAGTGATAGGAGCGTTTACGATTGTTTCGTATGTAGCATCGGTGGAAACGATCTTGTTACCAACCTGCCAGCCTACGAATTCGCATGTATCAGATGCGGTAGCAACAAGCTTAACAGCGCCGTTTGCTGCGATCTTCTTAGTAAGAGAATCGCCGTCAACAGCTACGTCGTTAAGAGTAACAGTACCCATGTCTGAGCCCTTAACTGTTACATCATAACCCTTAAGAGCAGAAGCAGTTTCCTTAGTGTAAGTACCGCCGCAAACTGTGCAGGTGTACTTTGTGATTTCAGGCTTACCGTAATCAGCTTCCTGGATTACTTCGCCGTCATTAAATGTACAGCTATCTGTCTTTGTAGGAGCATTGCATTCGCCCTCAGCTGTGCAGGTAGCGGTATGTGTATAAGCCTTTTCTTCAACAAATGCCTGGCCTGACTCATAATCTGCTACGGGAGTACCATAGTTGTGCTCATGAGAAAGCGGAGGAGCAGTTTGTTCATCATAGCTGTAACCGCAGTCACAAGTATATCTTGTGATTTCAGGCTGGTCATAAGTAGCGTCCTGAATTACTTTAGAAGTATACGAATGAGGAGTACCGCTCTTAACTACCTGGAATGTTGTATCTCCTGTGATGGGAGCTGTAGTATCGCCGTCCCATGAATAGGTGTAATGATTTTCTGTATCGTAGTCATTAGCCGGGAGTTCCGGTACCTGAGCAGGAACATTGCCCTCTTTAACCTTCTCAGTGCTGATTTCAGAACCATTAGCATCCTTGTAAGTTACAGTGTATTCCTTAGAAGGAGTTACAGGTGTTGTACCAAGTTCAAGTTTACCAATAGGCATAAGATCGAACTGGAATGAAGTATCTTCCAACCATGAATATGCATGAGCAAAGTCGTTGGTTGAAGGACAATAGGAAACAAATTCAGGGATCTGACCATCAAAGTGAAGAAGGTCATTTCCGATAACTGTTCCGGGAGCAACTTTGAAACCGATAGTTGCAATATAGAAACCATCGATGGTTACGTCAGGGTTATCTGACATGAAATTGTAGGTATCGCCTACGTAAATAGCAGGTCTTTCAACTGTTCCTTCTTCAGGATCTTCCCAAACTGTTGTACCATAAGAAATAGCTACACAGCAAGGATACATCTGACCATCTGTACTAACAAGGTTATCGTCAGTAACAAATGAAGAAGCATTATCTTCAATTACGGTATTGAAATCCTTATCAAAAAGGTTATCTTCACTTCTAACTATAAAGTCACCGTTGGGTGAGAATACTGTTGCACTCTTTCTTGTACCAACAGTAAGTTCATCAGGATTGTAACCGAATTTAACAGTCGTGTTACCCCACTGACCGCCATTACCATGAAGAATGAAGGAGCAAGCAACATATCCATAACCCTTCTTATCTACAGCTGTGGAAGGAAGCTGATCAGGAGTCATACCAGCAACAGATACTTCACTGTAATCAGAAATGACTTCTCCTGCATGTTCGGTCCAAAATTCATCTTCGTTTGTAACGAATGCTTTATCCTTACCGGTATAAGCAGTCCAAACAATTTCGATCGAAGGATCAATATCGCCAGGATTGATCAAAAGATCTTCTTCTCTGATATTATCGCCGATTTGATACTCTGTAGGAGCAGCAACAGCTGTAAAAGGAATTGCAGATACTACCATAAGAGCAGCAATAAATCCAGAAAGAATTTTTTTTGCGCCTTTACGCATATAAATTTACCTCCATAATTATTATCCGTTATCTTTAACCATAAATAGAACTATCTAATGTTCTGTTATTGAATACTTTATAAACTGCATAGTCCACAGAGTTTACAACACCATCGTGATTAAAATCGCAGTATTGATTATAAGCAGGATTTGCGTTGGTTCTGTTTGATGACAATTTATAAACACCATAATCAGAAGAATTGATCATATTGTCCTTTTTAAAGTTACAAACACACATACCTAAACTACCTAGGTCAACCGCACTGTCTTTTACAGTAAATTGAATGTCATGATCATATCCATATTCGTAAGAAAGCGTTGCGTTATAATCTCCAGGTGCAAGGTTATCAATTGTAAACACACCCTGATCATTAGTTGTTGCAACAATCTCCCCGTTAATTAATACATCACATTCTCTTACTGTGAATTGAGAATCAGCAAGTTTTCCGTTTGTATTAGCTAGTGCAATAACGGTGCCTGAAACCGTATAACCGCTTGACGGAGAAAGGTCTGCTGTCATGGGATACAGAGTACCTTTATAATCTTCTGCTTCGGTCACAAGAGCATAGCAATCATGGTCGGGAGCAGAATAATCCGGATAATCAGTAAAATCGGCTTCAATGAATGTTTCCTGTGGGTGAGTATTTAAAGTAAGAACGTCCGCAAAATCAACTGCAGAAGCAGATGATATTGTAACATTAATTTTGATTAGAAGCTGACCATCCGAATTGACAACTGAGCAGTCATCATTCGTCGACGTCAATACCAAATCAAAATTTCCGTTCTCCATAAATACGCCTGGTGACTTAAATTGAGAACCTTCCGCGTCGCTTAACAATTCACTGTAAGAGTTAACTGTCATAACAGACGTGTCATAAGTTCCCATAATGTCAAGCAATGCAAAAGACTGCATACCCGACAGGAAAAACGATACATCGTATGTTCCGGCTGTCAGATTATTTCCGTCAGCCTCTCCGCCGTCCTCGCTGTTGGCGAATGAACAATACAGATGCGGTTTTTCACTGCCCAGAGTACCTGGAGCAGCAAAAGAAGAAATGGGGAAATATAAGGTTAAAATCAATATTAGCGAAAGGAAAACAGCAATGAAATTTTTTGACTTGAAAATACTCATAAATTTTCCTTGTTTTTATTTTTCTTCCGGGGCAAAAAATATTTTGCCCCGGAAAATGAATTATCCGTAAATCGAAGAATTCAAAGTTCTGTTTGTGAATGCTTTATAAACTGCATAGTCAGTTGAGTTAACGATACCGTCATGGTTAAAGTCACAGTATGCATTATAAGATTCACTTGTTGAAGCACGGTTAGATGACAACTTGAATACACCATAGTCTGAAGAGTTGATCATGGTATCTTTCTTGAAGTTACATACAACCATACCATACTTGCCAAGGTCAACGTCACCGTCTTTAACCTCTATAGTAATATCGCGGTCATAACCGTAAGCATAGCTAAGAGTTGCAGTGTAATTGCCGGGAGCAAGATCATTGATTGTGAATACGCCGTTATCATCTGTTGTTGCAACAACTTCATCATTGATAATGACATCACAAGCGCGAACCGTGAACGAATCGCTAGCTAACTTACCTGATGAGTTGGCAAGTGCAAGTACTGTACCGGTTACTGTGTAGCCTGTTGCAGCAGTTGCTTCTTCAAGACCGTTTTCAGCCATTACCAACTTAGACTTAGCATCATAAACCTTAGAAATCTGAGCACCGTAGTTATCCTTATCGGCAGCATCATAGAATGCGGGAGTCTTGTGAGCATAGTCACCGTTACCAAGAGTAGCAAGGTCAACTGCTGTAGCAAGCGCATTGATGTAGTTCTGCCATGAAGAATCTGAGTACTTAATTTCGCCTTCGTTTACGATAGTACCGTCCTCACTGACTGCACCGTAAGGTACTGAATCAGCTGTGGTCTTAACTGTTGCGTTCTTAGCTTCGGGTTCACCCTCAACAGGTGTCCATGAAGTTGTCATTGTTGTGTAATCTGAACCACCTGCGCAAACAATTTCAGCTTCGAGCTTATCGCCCTGATAGCCGCGTTCGATTGTCTTGCTCATGAACAGTTCAAATACACGGATAGCCTCCTGAATCTGAAGTGATGAAGAGGTTGTTGTGAAGTAATAGGTGTAATCGTCAGCAGATGCATCCGGGTTAGTATCCTGACTAACGAGATCTGCGATTGTGCTGTCGATCTGGTTCCAAGCGCATGTAGCAAGTACTTCTCTTGTTTCGTCGCTGGTCTTGTAAATGCAAGCTTCATACATATCTTCAGCTTGCTTACCAAGAGATGCCATTCTCTCATATGTTGCAACGTCGAAGTTAACGCTGTTGAGATTATCACGAACTGTAGATACCTTATCGTAAATGTTCTGAGCAACCTCAGTACTTACGTTGTTCTGGCAATTCTCAAGAGCATATGTGAGATAGTCAATAGCTTTGGTGTAAACACCACGGTAATCTTCACCGTCATTTTCCTTGGCTACAGTTTTACCTTCAGCAAGTTTAACAACCCAAGGAGATGTAAGGCTTGATGATGAGGTCTTGTTACCGTCTTTATCACGGTAAACAAAGTTAACCTGATCGTAATAGCCTTCCTTAACTGTATCCTTAACAAAGTAAGGAGTATCATATGTGTTAAGATCCCATTTATATGTGTAAGCCTGGTCGTTCATTACATACCACTTACCGTCAACCTTAACAACATTTGTGCCTACAGCATCTTTACCAACAGTGTAGTATTCGTCGCCGATCTGCTGGCTGGTCTGTCCGGATACATCACCATCCTGAAGAGCCTTGTTTGTGTAGAACGGGAACTTGCATTCTGCATCATTGAAGAAATAGTTTTTACCACCGATTTCCTTGCTTGTAGCATTAACAAGCAGTGATGTCGGAAGCTCAGCAGAATTTGAAACCGGCTTATATGCCTCGTCACCATAGAATGACTGTGTTTCTGATGTAGCTGCTACTGTTTCAACAACGTCAGAAAGCTCAAGAGCTGACTGTGTGCTGATAGGAGTCGCAAGAGCGTTCAGACCAGCTGTCAGAGCTTCGATTGTAGTGTTGTAAACTTCTGATGTCTGAGTATCTTCGCTGTAATCAATAAAGTCTGAAGGTCTGTAGTTTGTCAGATAATTCTGAACTTCATTGTAACGTGAAGAAAGTGTAGCACTGTTACTGTCATCGCAGATATACAGCTGAACTTCGCCTGTTGCTGAAGTATCAGAGTTATAGAAGCAGAGATTCAGTGTAGCTGTCTGACCCGTAATCTTTGTAGTGCCGTCATAAGCAAGGAACTGGAAGTATACCTGAGAATTGGATGATACTGTGATCTTGCTTGTTGCAAGGTAAATACCATCAATAGGAGTTGCGCAGGAAATTTTTCCAAGAAGAGTAGAATACGCAACTGAACCTGATTTCAGATACAGATACTGGAATACGCCGTTTTCATCCTGATGATAAGCAGCGATATTACCGTTACTCTTGAGTTCTTCAAAAGTATAAGCATGGTTTGTGCGTATTTCAACATCTTCTCCTCTGTTGATAAGATCAAGCAGTGTGCTGTCATCTTGAGATACACCTCTTACCCAGTTTTTACCACCGTCTGTTGAATAGTCAACAAGTCTGTAGTTAAGAACGTCACCTGTTTCCTTATCGAAACAAGGAATAGCATTGTTCTGGTTCAAAGCAACATTGCTCTGTGTCAGGTCATCCCAAACCGTATCATTAACGTAGCAGTAAATACCATCCATGGAACGTTCACCGAACATAAGTGAAACGTTATTAATTCTGGCAAGATACTGATTGAGTGACTCAAGGTTTGACTGAGCAACAACTATCGCTGCAGGATAGTTAACATTAAGATATCCGCGTGAAGCGAATGCTCCTGTAACCTTTGACTGGTTAAGTCCGTCAGGAGTTGTAAGAGTTGAACCGGCAGTTACTGAAAGAAGGCTGCCGTCCATCACTTTACCTGCAGGGTTATCATTTGTCTGAGTATAAACCGAATCTTCCCAGTTCTTATCAGTTGTTGTGTACTGATAAGCATAGCAGGTAAGGTTAGGATAAACTGAATTGTCATCACCATCGATAATATCATAGTTTACTGTATAGCGAACTATTGTATTTTCGCTGGGAGCTGTGTAAGTTACATTGAATGTAGTTGATGACTCAGGCATAATAATTGTGCCTGCAACATTTGAAGTAACTTTAAATGCAGAATTATCGGTCTCAATGCTATTGATCTTAACACGATAACGTGTCATCTGGGTGTTAGTGCCATCAAGTTCCTGATAAGCACGGTTAAGACCATAACAGTTATTATTAACCATTATCTGAGTCTGCATTGTATTACCCGGGTTAACTGAGTTAACCGCTGCGTCCTTAACAGAAGCAGTTGCGAGCTGAAGAGTATGATCTTCAAGGGTAGGAACAAGGCTCAGGAAGCTGTTTACTGCGCGAACAGCAAAAGCGAGTGATGTAAGAACAGTGTCGGGATATCCGCATTCTCCGCCTTTACCGCCTGTAAACTGATACAGGTTATAAATGATAGAACCGAATACGCCGATTGAATTATTATCACTTGTTCCTGCAATTACGCCAACCTGAAGAAGGTTGTCAAACGGATGATTATCAGTTGCCTTAGCAGGAACGACTGTTTCATATGTCTGACCGTTGTAGCGAGCGCCCAATACTGCGTTTACAAGATCCGCGAGAAGATTGTAAACAGTCTGGATGCAAGCTGTATCTTTGATAGGCGGTGCAGAGATGAATGACAGCAGTCTGTAGCAGAAGTTTGAAATACCGGCAAGGCCGCTGTTATGAGCGCTTGTATCAGAAATCTCAAGGAAACCGCTGATAACGTCGTCATAAATCAGTTCTTTTGAAGAAGCCTGAGCGTATTTATCTGCTGTGCCATACTGAAGTGTACCAATTACAGGTACGAGATGATCGATAATGATATCAAGGTTGGTCCAGAGATCATTTTCAAGTTTGATAAGGCAGTTACCGTCTTTATCACAAATACCAAACAGGTTAGCTACGCCGTAGCCTTCTGCGCCATCCTTAAATTCTGTAGTTCCTGCATAGAATACAACAACTGAATTAAGGAGATCGTAAATTGTTACGTCACTTTCAACATCAGCAGTATAAGGATCCCACGGATTACCGTTCTTATCATAAAGCGGAACGATTGAGCTGAGAATATAACCCAAAGCATCACGAGCCATCGGAAGAACAGTTGTGTCAAGTGTTATATTGTAATACTCGCCTGACTTAGTCATCAGAGAGCTGTAATCCTTATCAGGAAGGATATATGACAGATACTCTTTAAGAGCAACTGCTGCAACACCTTCGAGGTCCTTACATGCATCCCATTCAGAATCATGAATTGAATTAACAAGACCTGTAGCCTTGATAACTGAGATTGTGAACGGAAGAAGAGCAGATTCAAGATTGCTTTCGTCAAGAGCTGTTTCAGGTCCATTATTCTTATAGAACGCATTGAGAATATTCTTATCAGTAGAATCAGCAACATACTGAATTACTGCACATGCATTTTTAACAAGTGTAGTTGCGATTGTCTTAGGATCGCTTGAATTTACCTTTTCAAGTGCGTCATATGTACCTGTGTTAGCACCCTGAGGCATAAAGTCTGCAACAGCGGCAACAAGGAAGTCATTAAGGCCTGCAACAAGTGAAGAATAATTCTTGTAATCGTTAGCCATGAATGCATTGATGTTGGGTGTGCCTGTTTCAGCAAAGCTGAAGTTCAGAGGACCTGTTGCCATGTTGAAGTACATATCAGCAAGAGGGCTGTAACGAAGCTTATTGAAGAGAGTTGTTGAATCGATATCACGCCATGTGTAAAGCGGATCACTTACAACTTCTCTGTCGAATGTAAGTCTTTCTTTAACGTACTTAAGGAATGTGTCAGCATCTGCATAGTTAGGATCTACAGGTTCACTTGCTTTTTCAGCATTAGCTGCTGCCTGTGTGCACTCATACTGTGCCCATGCTTTTACTGCATCCTCACTGTAGTTAGACTTAACATTGGAATAATTCCAAGTATGGTTATAAGTCTTTGCACCTACATACCATCTATAATAGTTATAGTCAAATCCATCAACATTTGAGTTGAGCTGGCCGAGAGTATCTTTCAATACTGTATTCCAAGCCATTTCAAATGCTTTGTAAGCAAAGTCAAACAGATTGTCTGACTCTTCAAGGTTGATTGTCTCGCCCTTGTAACGGAACAGATAAACATTACCTGTCTTCTGGTTGCTTCCGTCACCTTCAACAGTATACTGAAGATTTGTAGTATCAATATACGGAGCAGAGCCATCCTCAAGATATTCTGCATAACGCTGAACGGAGTTCGTTCCGTCTGCATATGTTACACAAACATTGATCTTAGCAAGCAGCTCAGTTGACAGCTTATCAAAGAGTACTGTGTCAAGCGGAGTAGAATTAGTTCTAATAGCCGCCTTTTCCTCTGAGGTAAACCAACCGCTGTATTCAAGAATCAAATTCTGAACAAGGTTGTATACCAAGTTGCTCTGCCAGTTACTGTAATTTGTCGCCATTGTAGGAGTAAAGAGATTTCCAAGTGTATCATAAAGATTGAGGAAATTACCTACAAGACCGAGATTCAAATTACCGGTAAGGAACTGTTTAAGAATATTCTTGTTAGCATTACCATAAAGGTTAGCATCGTTTGAGTTCTGGAAAAGAAGACGAACGATACCTCTTACCATATCCGTAGAAGATGTGTTATTTCTTCTCATGCCCTTAGTAGCGTTAAGATTGATGTTCTTAACGTCACCGCCGATAAGGCCGCCGTAAGAATCGAGGAGACCCTGGAAGCCTTCGATAGTCTGCATAAGGGCATCAACACTTGTCGCGTCGATATTGATTGTAATTTTTGAAACAACGATATCGACCGTATAAGTGAATGTAAAGTTAAGTTCGCCGAGCATCTGGTCAGCATAATCAAGAATAGCTGTGCATGTCTGCTCATCATCAAGATTAGGCCATGTCATTGAGTTGTAAGTCAGATCGCCGTCGTGATACTTCGTTTCGGAAGAAGTAGCAGCGAACGCACTCAAAGCGCCAGAAAAGCAAGTTAAAACCATAACTAATGCAAGAAATAACGCAAATAGCTTACGGGAAAACTTTTTCGCTTTCACTTAATTTTTTACCTCCATAATTTTGCGAATCTACGATAGTAGTGATTTTGCGAAACAGTGCTGTCGCATCCTCTGACCACCGGGCAATCCGGCTATTAAGATGAATGGGCATAACCCAAACACTGTTTATACAATAGTACGCGCAAAATACACATTTAACGCAATACCATTAAACCACAGCACATTGCAAAAGTCAACGTTATATAAGTTATAGAAAGGGATGCCGAATGAATTTTGGTAGTTTGCACAATTTTAGTGTGAATATTTTGTTATCGTGTACAAAATAATTTTACTAATTGTTCATAATTTGTTAATATATTTATGCGTTTTAATCGTCACACGTCGCTTTATTTTGCTGTAATGGCTAATGACTTTACACTTGGTTTTGGCGTGTAATGTTGTTCACCTTTACTTACACTGATTTTTGGCTTAGTTGCGCCATTTTTTTGTAATAGCGGATCTTTATTGTCATAACAAAAAACTTCTACATCAAGCAAAAAGAACAATTACCAATCACTTAAATTTCACATCGCAATCACATTCATCTGTAACAATTCATCACACCAATTTATGTTGAAATTTTGATTGAATTCACACAAAATCCGACTAATTCTTCGCATTCGTTCATATTTTGTTAAAATATGCAAAAAACCTATTGACTTGCCCTCTATAATTTGGTATAAATATACTGTATTTGTTGTACATGTGGGTGAACTATGCCCTCAGCTAAGTAATTTGTTACCGAATTGTTAACAAAACGCTCAAGTTGTGAACGCACTTATCGCCACACATGAAATCCAAACGACAAGTTCGTCAATCATAACAGAAGGAGAGATGAATTATGAAGACGAGCAAAAAGTTACTCAGCTTTTTCTTAGCTGTAGTAATGATGGTCACCACTTGCTCTGTCGGCTTCACCGCGTTCGCGGCTGAAAAAGACAACGGCATTTGGAAAGACTCGACCAGCGCTGACTCAACTTATGCTGCGCTGGAGGAAATGGTCGATACCTATGCTCCTCAGCTTTTTAACATGGAACGTGTTAAAAATCTTCTTGAGGATAAGCTCGGTATGACTGTTACCGATACAACATCCGTAAGCGATGTTGTAGCTGGCCTTGCGCCTACATTGCTTGGCTTGCTTGGAGGCGGAGCTGATAAAGGCAGCATTATCAGAAGTGTCGACTCCAGCTACACACCCGCTGCTGACTTATGGTATTCATACCTTGACGATGACAGCGAAGATGCCGCAATGGATTTCTATTCATTGTACCAGTTCTGTAAAGACAATCAGTCCAGCTCTGACCCGGAACTTGCAAAGTACTGTAAAGAAACACTCAACGGTACGGCAGACAAGAAGGGTCTCGAGGAAATGCTTAAGCAATACACCGTTGCTTATTCTGAGTATTCAAGGAAGAGCGAGGATGGCTTTAACGCAATCATGGTAGCTTTCCAGCTTGTTCTTGATGCTGTAAGCGCTGAAGATCCTAGCGCAGAAAACCTTCCAATCGATCCAAGTACAGGAGAGATTAATCTTGATGCTCTCAAAGTCTACACATTTGAGTACAATGGTAAAACCGTAACGGTAAACGATTTATTGAGTTATCCCGAGTTTGCCGACGCTCAGTATGTATTAGACGATTATGCTAACTACTTCAAGGAAATCGGCAGTGATGTTACAATAACTGATTTCAGTGATATCATTTACTATATCATGGATTATGTAACATTCATGCAAGACAGTAAGCTTGTAGATGAAACCTGCAAATACTATTGCAGAATCACAGAAACTGACTATAACGAAATTAAAGATGATCCTACTGCTTATCAGAATGTATTCCTTAAAGGTATTATCATTCAGAGCGGAACTTCACTTGAAGATTATAACGCAGCTTTCAATGATGCTATACTCACTGACGAAGAAATTGCAAAGCTCAAAGCAGATCTTGCTCATGGTGATGATTATTCATCTTGGATCGGTGTTAACTCAAACAGATTTGATAAATATCTCAAATCTACAGCTGAAAATCCGTACACCGATTACCCTGACGGCTATGTATGCTACTGCACACTCAGCGACGCTTCTAAAGCATATTTCCTTGCTCAGGATCCTGGTACCAAGCTGAAAATCGGTAAAGCTTTTTGCTACGGAAATGACGAAGCCGGTAAAGACCTTGATTACTATCTTGATCAGGCTGAACTTTACCTCTACACTTATTTTTACAAAGAGACCGTTACTAACAGACAGCCTGATGTTATCAGTGTTGTAACGGCTTGCCAGACAGCAATAAGCAGCGTTAAACTTGCAAAAGACTTCACAAAGTTCAAGTACAGCGATTACACTGTTCCTCCCGAACTTGCTGTTTCAGCTGTAAGCTCAGTTCTTAACGGTTACATTAACCAGTATCTTGATCCCAGCGACCAAATCGGTGGAATTATTACAAGCGTAGTTAGTTCTTTGCTTGAAACTAATGTAGATCTCAAGAGCACTCTTACAGACATTTATCTCAGACTGTATGAAAATCCTGTAAAAACAATCTTCGAATTACTTCCTACCGTAGTGGTAATGCTTGATGAACTTATCGAGCCCATCGTTTTCAACGGTGAAGGTGATAACTATTACAACAGCGGTAACGGTCTTCTCGGTGACGTTCTTGCAGGAGAAAACGGTATCCTCTATCAGTACACTCAGGCAGCGGGAAGCGCAACAGGTATCGGAGCTCTTCGCTTTGACCTTAACAAAGTATTGCCTGACCTTATGCACTGGCTGACTGCTGACAAGGATTACACCTTTACTTATTACAATACAGTTACCAATGATGACGGTTCCGTTACATATAACGCAACTACAACTGGTAAATATAATCTTGAAAAGACTCCTGTAATTACAAATATCTATGTTGCAGATAAATTCCTTCAGGGAACTAAAATTTCTGACATAGAAGGAATGGGCGGAGAAGCTGTTGCTGAACTCGCTGCATTCTTTGCACAGGCAGTTGATACTTACGTTGCTGAACACGGCAATGATGTAAAATCAGTTGCTAGCAACGGTTCAGTTTCAAACAGAGGCATTAATAACCTCTTTGTTGCTGTTCCTCACATTCTTGACATTATGGGCAAGAACTTCATTGCTAAATACGGAATTGAATCTGACTGGTCATACAGCGACCACAAGATCAAATCAGATAAAGTTACTGTTAGCGGCCAGGAATACACCTGCTGGTCAAACCAGTCTCTTGTAGATTTCAAGAACCTTGCAAGCGGCGGTGACGCAGAAGCTATTCTTGATGAATTTGTTAACATTTTCGTTAACGATTGGTTTAACGCTCTTGTTGACCTTCTTAACGATACATTCTCAACTGACAACAAGCTTACTTCAAACATCCCGATCATTTCTTCGCTCCTTAACGCTCTCGGCGGTCTGGGCGAAAACAGCGTTCTCTCAGACGTTCTCAACGGTGTATTCCAGCTGAACTACAAAGATGACGCATCATTTGATCTGGCTGTATATGATAAAGAAACAGGTTATGTTGGTTTGAACACGTCAAGCGCTTACTTCCTGATTTCAAATATCGGTCAGCTTGTAAACGTTATTCTGAAAATCGATACATCCAAAGCAAACGAGATTGAACTTAAATTCCCCAACGATAAACCCGGCTCCTCTTCAACAGGCGCTGTTTGGGGCGATGTTCCGTCTACAACAAGCAAGAGCGGAGATTCACTCCTTTCAAAACTTGATGCTATGCTTTCAGGCGTACTCGAAAATTCAACAATCAACAACTTCAATCTTAACTCAACAACAGGTATTCTTTCTGGCGTAGTAAGCCTCGCTTCCTACTTTATCGGCAGCGATAACAGCGACTACATGATGAAACTGCTCAACGGTTATTTCCACGAACTTAACGATGGCGATAAGAAGAGCACAGATACATCAGCCAAGAACGTATACACAGAAAAAACTCTGACCAACTTTGTTGTTCAGACATATGTTCTGATTGAAAATCTTATTGATTACTATCTTGTTAATCAGGATGCTGCTAAACTTAATGTTTTCTATGACAGCAACCAGACAATTTATTCTGAAAACGGCGAAGGCAGATATTCTTATAACCTTGTAGCTGAAGCTCTTAAGGGACTTATTTCTCCGCATGCTGTTTCAAAACACATTGACAACAAAGCTGCTCAGGCTAAACTTGCTAACCTTGACTCATGGCACAACGCCATCAAGGCCAACAAGCTTACAAACGGATGGACCGGTTCAACAAACATTTCAATCAACTGGGGCTTCCGTGCAGGCAATGTCAATGACTTCTACACCAATCTTGGTGATTCACTTGGCGTTATCGCAGACATTTTCCAGACACTTATCTGTGATACAGGTTACTATGACACAATCCTTTATCCTGTTCTTAAGGATATTGAAAACGCACAGGGCGTAGACCTCGGCATTTATGCTAAGGGCACAGTTAAAGACGGAACAACAGCTCTTATGAGCCTGATTACTCCTATTGGCAATCTTCTTAATGAATTCTACGCTAAACCTGTAACTGTACTTGCTAACCTTATCAAGGGCATATCTGTTGTACTTACAAAAGATATGTACACAGTTCTGGACGGCGTTATTAAACCTCTTGTCAAAGAAGTAAACGGCGTCGGCAAGATCCTTGGACCGAGTGTTTCAAACCTTATTCCCAGCCTTTCATCTACAATCTCAAGCATTACAAGCATCTTGTCCTCAATATCTGTTGCCGATATTGACGCTACCATTGCTAAGACTTTGCTTGGTGTTGTCAAAGGCTTAGATGTTGATATCGATGATGCTACAATCAACAAAGTAGCTTCTTACTTCCCGTTCAGTGCAAAGACAATTGTTAAACTTATTAACTCTGCAACTGCAAAGTACGGAATTCAGCTTCCAACTGATCTCTTCAATCAACTTGCTAACTGCAAGAATGCAGAGGCAGTTCTTGACTATCTGATTAAATTGGTAGTTAAACTTATTACCAACGATGACTTCCTTGATATGCTCAAGGTTCTTATCAACAATGAATCTGTAAGCCAGCTTCTTGACATGATCAGCAGACTCACTTATGACGAACTGATGAACATAATCAACGCTGTTCTTGCAAAGACAACAGATCCTACCGAAGTTTACTGGACTTTCCTTCAGTATGTTCAGGAAAAAACAACAGGCTTCTATTATCCCGCTGGCATTACTGCTGCTGAAGCAGATGACGCTGTTGATCAGTTAGACAACGTTGTTAAATCCGTATTTGCACTGCTTAACGGACTTGACGTTGTTGATCAGAGCAATCTTAACGACCTTGTAAGTGGTTTGATTTTCACAAACGACAATCTTACAAAACTTGCTTCTAAACTCTACGGAGCAATTGATCCTTACAAAGAATATCTTGAATATGCCGGCATTGATGTTTCAAAAGACGGCGTTGCTAAGATCTTAACAGACAAGAGCTACGGAAAGACTTATTCATCTGCAGCTAAGGCAATTAAGAATGCTAAGAGCTGGAATAAACTCAGCAAGGTAAACTGGGGCTTCACTGATGGTTCCGCTAAGGCACAGCAGGGCTTCATCAATGCATTCGCTGCTATTTTCCGTCCGTTCAACGAAGTGCTTACACTTCTCCTTGCAGGTGACAATCTTGCAATCGGCGAAATCGTAACAGAACTCGTTAACAACCTGTCTGTAGGCGGCAGCTCAGATACTGTTACCTTCAGCAACGGCAAACTCGTCATCAAGGTTGACGGAAATGATAAATATTCCAAGACATCTTTGATCAAGATTGATCTTGCTTCAGTTGTTAAGGAAATTGAGGATCTTAAGCTTTACGGCGGCAATGGCTATGAAAGCGCAATTGTTCCGCTGCTTGAAGCATTAGACTGCAACAACGTTAAGACTTACAGTCAGTATAAGTCCGATATCAAGAAATCTAAGGACAACGTACTGATCGACGTTCTGAATCCTATCGCCGGATTCCTGAACGATGTTCTTGAAGCACCGTTTGACACATTATCCGCTGTTCTCCCCAATGCTGCATATTTCATTGACAATAAGGGTATTTCACAGCTTGTAGACAACCTTCTGTCACCGGTTACTTCTCTCCTGCCGGTTCTCAAGGATAACGGCCTGAATATCAATACTATCATTGAAACATTTGCTGGCAAGAGCCTCAACGCACTTGTTACAGAGAAACTCGGTATCAACATTCACCTTGATCTCAACAACCTTTATAAGTGCGATATTGAGAACGCGGTTATCCCGCTTGTAAACAAACTTCTTAAGAGCAAGAATATTAACATTACTCTTGCAACATTCAAGTGGTCTGATCTTGCAAAGCACGGTGAGGTTACAACAGTTAAGAGCGCTGCAAAGAACAGCCAGGGCGACTACACAAGAAAGTATGTCAAGGCTGACCAGGGCGAAACTCTTATTGCTGTACTTCGCTACATTGCAAACACACTTACGGACAACATTCGTCCTATTAAATCACTTCTCGGCGGCATTGATAAGATCAGCGATGATGTTATGAGCATTATCAACGTAGTTCTTAACCAGGTTGGCACTGCTTCCGCTGATGAAATCATTTGCGCAATCTTCTACTTCCTTAAGGAAGAACCTCAGAACGCATTCTGGGATTACACCAAGTATGAGACAAAGGAATATGACTTTGCTTATCCTGAAACTGTAGACGTTGACTTCCTTAAGAACATCTCCCCGATGCTTGACGGTCTTATCGGCTCATTCATCAACCTGAATGACACAATCAATAAGGCTCTGTTCAAGGATGAACTCATCGGTAAGATGGTTCAGGGTATCGGCAAGGCTATGGAAGGCGTTAAGATTAACGACGACACCAACCTGACCGAACTCCTGGCAATGACAGGTATCGATTACTCGACCGAAAACGTTGCGAAACTTCTCAATGACTCCAGCTACGGCAAGACATATCCTGCTAACGCTTCAATCATTGCTTCCGCTTCTTCATGGTCCAGCATCGATCCCAGCAGCCTGAAATGGGGCGTAACTGACAGAGAAAGCTTCTTCAATGCTCTTTGCGCCGCACTCAGACCGTTCTACGGAGTACTTGATGTACTTCTTAACGACGCTTCACTCGGACTGTTCGACATCGTTTATATCCCCGGTTCAAACGGATATACATCATGCATAGTTCCGCTTCTTGAAGCATTCAGTGCTTACAATGTTAAGACACAGTATCAGTACAGACAGGATATCAACAAGGCTTATGATAATATCCTTCTTGATATCATCAATCCTATCTGGGATAAGGTTGAAGACATTCTCAGCGCACCGCTCCAGACATTGATGGCAATGCTGCCGAACTTGGCTCTGTTCATTGCAAACGACGGTCTGCTGCAGCTGATTGAAAACCTCTTCACTCCTATTTCTGCGCTTCTTGACGCACTGAAACCCATCGTTGATGTAAACGTTGTTCTTGACAAGGTATTCGATATGCTTGGCTTCGACCTTAACAAGACTCTTGCTAAGACCGGCCTGAGCCTGAACCTTGACATTGACGTTTATGATCTTACAGCAATGCTCAAGCCCATCATCGGCGTTGACAACATTGTTCCGCTTCTTAACCAGGTGCTCGGCATCATCAAGATTAAAGGCACTCCGCTTGGTCTTGAACTGATGGATATCGATTGGTTCCAGCTTGCAAGCCACGGCGAATACATCAAAGAGGCTTCACAGGCAGCTACCTACGGCGAACGTATCTACGTTAAGGGCGATGCTTCAGAAACTCTGATTGCACTTCTCAGATACTTGGTTGAGACAATCAACTATAAGGATAACTACAACACAGTTTCCTCACTGATTGGCTCACTGATCGGCGGCTCCGACAACGAAACAATCACCGGTACAGTTAACCAGGTACTCGGACTTCTTCAGGGCGACACCGACGAAGTAATTTCTCAGCTGTGTGAAGTTCTTAAGACATTCAGCTAATCCAAAACAAAAAATGGCGTACCTTCGGGTACGTCATTTTTTTGCTTTTTGTGAGGTTGTAAACGTTCAATGAATTAATGTAATTAATACTTGTAATATATCTATTTTTTTTATATAATAATTGACATAGTATCTTTCTACTCGGTGGTGAAAAAATTGCTCGGTAAATATGTCAGAGTCAAGGTCGTTATGCCCTATGGCTCAACGGACAGTACGGGCTATACATATCCACTAAATTACGGCAAGGTATATTCCCAGGAAAATCAGGAAGCCTTTATTATGGGGATTCATCATCCCGTAAGTAATTTTGACGGACGTGTTATAGCCATTATGAGCAGCAAAAAGGAACAAAAAAGCATCTGGATTGTTGCTCCCAAAAGCACACGCTTCATAATCAATGATATTAAAGAATATATTGATTTGGAGAAAGATTTCCCCTCTTATCACATTGACTGCCTGTACGAAAGCAGCTGCGGCGCAGTAGTATTCCGTGATATAAAAGGCGAAGTGCGTTATCTTTTGATAAAGAACAAGCGCTCAGCTCACTGGGGATTTCCGAAAGGCCATATAGAAATGGGTGAAACTAAGGAACAGACCGCACTGCGGGAAGTCCTTGAGGAAACCGGTCTCCATATCCGCATTATTGACGGATTTGAAAGCCTTTCAAAATACCGCATACGCGACAAGATTGAAAAAACAGTATCAATTTTTGTTGCGACAACAAACGACACGGTGACCCATATTCAGCAGGAAGAAATTGAAGATTATATCTGGCTGACTTATGACCGCGCCATGTCTTTGCTGAAATTTGAGAATGACAAAAACATTCTCGCTTCCGCCCACGATTTCTTAGACAAAAACAATATTATATAGGAGAATGAATTATGCAAGAAATATGTCAATCCATTCAAGAGTACCTTACCGCTCACGGCATACCGGACTGGCTTGTTGTGTTTATTATTTCAGCCTGCCCTGTCTTTGAATGCAGGTTGGGCATGTTTACTGCAATAGTATTGCTGGACATGAACACCTTTGTGGGATTCATAATCAGCTTTTTAGGCAATATTCTGCCGATACCATTTATTTTGCTTTTAATCAACTGGATTTTTGAATTACTGAAAAAAGTTCCAAAGGTACGCAATATAATTATCTGGCTGGAAAACAAAACCCTTGCCAAAAGAGATAAAATCGATAAGTACGGAGAGTGGGGACTGCTTTTCTTCGTTGCAATTCCGCTTCCCGGTACCGGCGGATGGACAGGAGCGCTTCTCGCTTCCCTGCTTCATCTTAACCGCAAAAAAGCCTTTTTGATCATTTCGTTGGGTGTTTTCATCGCCGGCCTGATCGTATCAGTACTGAGCCTTATTATCGGCGTAGCCGTTTTCGGATGATTTAAAATGGATGAAGAAACTCGTTATCTAATTAAAATGACAGACGCTTTTCTCCACGGAGAAAAGATGACGATGGCAGAGAATATCAATTATCCCATGCTCTGCATGAAAGCAAAGGCGCATAATTTGATTTCCATTGCTTTCTCGGTTTTTAATACAGCTGAAAACGCCTCTGCTGTTCCGGAAAAATGCAGACTTTCCGCAAGCGAATACTTTTTCAGCAGTATTTACCTTTATGAAAGCCAAAAAAAAGCAGTTGAGAGTATTTATAACATACTCAACCGCGCTGAAATCCGCCACGTGCTGTTCAAGGGTGCAATAATAAAAGAATATTACCCTGTTCCCGAGTGCAGACTAATGGGCGATATTGATATTCTTATTGACGAAAAAAACAGAAATGCGGCAAAGAAAGCGCTTGTAAGCAACGGATATGCCTGCACCGCCCAAAACGGACCCGTCTACGATTACCGAAAAGGAGATATTCTCCTTGAAGTACATACGAATATGGTAAACGGCAATAAACGTCTTTCAGACGCCTTTGCAGACGCTATGGAGCACGCTCAGTTTGAAGGATGCTGCGGCAAACCTGACGACAGCTATCATTTTGCATATCTTATCGCTCATTTGGCGCATCATTTTCTGTTTTACGGCGCAGGAATTAAACTTATACTTGATCTTGCCGTTATGCTGTTAAAATGCGATATCGACCTTGATTTTGTTCTGAAAAAATGTGAAGAGGCAGGAATTGCCAAATTTGCAAAAATTGTTCTTTCCGTTTGCTATAAGTGGTATCATGTCGGAAAGTGTTTTGTAGAAAACACTGAAGAGTGCGAAGAATTTCTCACGTCTTACGGAGCTTTCGGCAATCTTAACAGAAACAACGGCGCTGTGGCGGCCCGCCGCCAAATGGAAAGCGGAAAGAAAGCAAATCCCATAAGTAGTAAGATTAATCTGGCGTTTCCGTCATACGACCAGATGAAAGAAATTCCGTATATACGATTTTTAGACGGAAGGCCCTGGCTTGTGCCTTATGCCTGGGGCTACCGAATAGTTTACAATGTAAGGCACAGAAAAAATTTGATGAAAAATACGGCAAGAGGCCTCAACAGTGAGGAAACTTATAACATTGCTCGGGACGAGCTTGCCTTTTTTAAGGAGATAGGATTATTATGATTGCGCTTATTTTAATTTTAGCGATTATCGCCATACTTCTTGTACTTTTTATTTCATGGTTTGCCATTACAAAAGTAACAGGCAACTGTCCGCTTTGCGCAATCGGTAGATATACAAAGCCTTCAAAACTTACAATAGATCTCTCTGAGGAAGAAGATTACGGCGGCTGCGCCGCAACTCCTCCCATGGGATGGTCAAGCTGGAATACATTCCGCCAGAATATTGACGAAGATCTTATACTTGAGATCGCTTCCGCTATGAAAAACAGCGGTCTTGCTGAAGCCGGATATGAATACATAAATCTCGACGACTGCTGGCAGAGTTCCATGAGAGACGATATGGGACGTCTTCAGGGCGATCTGGGTACTTTCAGCAAGGGAATGCCTGAACTCATTGAAGAAATCAATGAAATGGGGCTCAAAGTCGGTCTTTATTCCTCAAACGGAACATTAACCTGCGAGGATCTGCCCGCAAGTCTTGGAAACGAGAGAATTGACGCAAAAACACTCGCTTCATGGGGCTGTGAATTCTTTAAATACGACTTCTGCCACCACAAAATTCTTCACGGCGATGTTCCGATTATTGAAAACGTTGAAATTTCAAAGGAACACAGTAAGGAAAACCGCATTCTCCTGCTTCCCGGCGAAGCTGAATACACCGGAAGAGGAAAGGTTGTAAAATGCAGTGAACTGCCCTCTGGCTGCGGTATTGGCATGATCGGATACGGTGCAGGCTCGGCGTCCTTCCGTTTAACAGTTAATGAAAGTGGCAAGTACGTTATGTCAATCGCATATAACAAATCTATCTGCCGCCATGAACGCTATATGCGCGTTAAGGTTAACGGTACGAAGGATTACGAAGTATTTTTCCCTGCAACAAGAGGCGCAAGCCCCACAGCAAGACTTCAGCTTCTCATTGAACTTGAAGAAGGCGAAAATATCATACGCCTTTATAACCCTGTTGTTACAACCGCCGATTCTTCTTATCTTCAATACAGCAGAATGGCGAAGGAACTGCGCGACGCAACCCAGGAATGGGCTGAATTTACGGGAAAACCCGAAAAACCGATTGTATTTTCAATATGCGAATGGGGCTTTGCTTTCCCATACAAATGGGGCGCAAAAGCCGGAAATATGTGGCGCACAACACCGGATATATTTGCTAAATGGTTCAGCATAAAAGCAATTTACGAGCACAATGTAAAACTTTACCAACATTCAGGTCCCGGCGCATGGAACGATCCGGATATGCTGGAGGTTGGCAACGGTAAATTGACAGAGGAAGAAAACAAGGCTCACTTTACGCTTTGGTGCATGATGGCCGCTCCTCTTATTCTCGGCAACGATATCCGAAAATTTGTTGACGGCAACAACGAGCCTGTTAAGGAAAATCCTACACTTAAAATCGTTACCAACAAGAACCTTATCAATATTGACCAGGATCCTCTCGGCAAGGCGTGCAAACGAATTAAGCGCACTCCTTCAGTTGATATTCTTGCCCGTCCCCTTCAAAACGGTGACGTTGCCCTGTGTCTTTTTAACAAAGGCTCATCAAGGCGCACGGTAACTTACGATATTAACGCGCTTGCCGACGACGAATATCTTTCATTCAGAAAGACGCCCGGCAAATACGAGGTTCACGAACTCTGGAGCGACGAATGGTTTAACGACAACACCATTAACGCTACTCTTCCGAAACACGGCGTAAAAGTTTATCGTATTCACAACTCATAATATAAAAATAAACCCCGAACAGTCTGAAAAAATTCAGAATGTTCGGGGTTATTTTATGTCTTATTAGTAGCCAAGTTCTTCGTCAACAAGAATTACTTTAATTCTTCCTGTGTGGCGCTCGTGGGCGGTGATAACATAGTTGCAGCAAATTCTCGCGTCGCTTTGGCAGCCGTCGCAAATCATTGACGCGTCTTTTGAAAGACTGACGCATTTTCCGGTGGCGGCACATGGTGTGTTGCAGGAAAGGCGCTTTGTATTAAGCGGAGCCGCAACAGTTTTAACGCGGTGAACAGCTTCGTCAATATTTTTAACTATCTTATTTTTTCCCGCAATTACGATAACGTTTCTGGGTCCGAAAACGATGCAGGCGACTCTGTTTGAATTTCCGTCAACATTATAAAGTTCGCCGTTTTCGGTAATGGCATTTGAAGAAGTAAAGAACACGTCGCATCCAAACGCCTCAAGGTAGCATTTGCGCAGTTCTTCACCCTGAAGACCGGTTCTGTCTATATATTTAAAATCTCCGCTTTTCAGCCAGTCAACAACGCCTGTCTGCTTAAGGGTTTCAGAACCGCCGTGAGAAACACTGCTTCCGGGTTTAACAAGTTTCTTTACTATCTCCAGTGCTTCTGCACTGTCTTTGGCAAAATACGGCTCCATTCCGTTTTTCTTAAGATTTGCCATGGTTTTTTCAAAAATTTCGTTCATAATAATTACTCCTTATCTGTTCCAGTATTTACGATCCAGCGCTCTGTATTGCAGAGCTTCTGAAACGTGGACACTGCTTATTGACTCACAACCCTCTAAATCTGCTATCGTTCTTGAGACGCGCAGAATTTTGTCATAAGCTCTGGCAGAAAGCCCAAGTTTGTCAAAACTTATTTTAAGAAGCGCCGCCGCATCATCTGAAAGGGCGCATATCTCCTTAGTCATTGCAGGTGGCATCTTAGCATTACAGCTGATATTCGTGCCTGCAAATCTTTTCTGCTGAAGTTGTCTCGCTTTATCCACCCTCTTGCGGATAATACTGCTTGGTTCTTCCTTGCGTTTATCTGAAAGCTGTTCAAAATCTACATTCTGGACCTCGACGTGCAGGTCTATACGGTCAAGTATCGGTCCGCTGACCTTATCTCTGTAACGCCGAACAGCAGTTTCTGTGCAGGTGCACGGCTTTGACGGATGGCCGAGATACCCGCAGGGACAGGGGTTCATCGCCGCAACTACCATAACGTTTGACGGATATGAAACGGAACCGCCTGAGCGGGTTATGGTTATTAATCCATCCTCCAGCGGCTGGCGCAGAGACTCTTTTGCCCGTCTGTCAAACTCAGGAAATTCATCCATAAAAAGCACGCCGTTATGGGCAAGACTAATCTCCCCAGGTTTCGGCACTGCTCCTCCGCCTGCAAGCCCCTGGGGTGACACCGTGTGATGTGGACTGCGAAACGGACGTTTATTTATCAGCCTTGTACCTCCGGGAAGCGCACCGGCGATTGAATAAATCTTGGTTGTCTCTATCTGTTCTTCAAAGGTCATTTCAGGAAGAATAGACGGAAGTCTTTTTGCCAGCATTGACTTACCTGTACCCGGAGGGCCGATCATAAGACAGTTATGGCCTCCTGCCGCCATTTCAAGAGCTCGCTTTGCCGCCTGCTGTCCTTTTACATCTGCAAAATCAAGATTGGAAGCGGGATTTTCCTCGTCGCTGAAAGCGCGGTAGCATGGTTCAATCTTTTTCTTTCCCGAAAGGTGGGCAAGCACCTCGCCGACATTTCGCGCCGGCAGCACGTCAATACCGTCAACAATGCTTCCCTCGTTGCTGTTTCCATAAGGCACAAAAACGCTTTTTATGCCCATTTCTCTGGCGCTGAGCACCATTGGAAGCACTCCGTTGCATGGCCTTATCTCGCCGTCCAGCGACAACTCGCCCACAAAAGCACAGAAATCCGTATTGCACTTAACCTGCCCCGTGGCTTTCATAAGTGCGATAAATACAGGCAGGTCATAAAGAGCGCCCTCTTTTTTTACGTTTGCAGGGGCGATATTTACTGTTATTCTTGAAACAGGGAACTCATATCCCCCGTTTTTAATAGCGGCGCGCACACGCTCGCGGCTCTCCCTCACCGCCATGTCGGGAAGACCTACTATATCAAATCTGGGAAGCCCGCTGCTTATATCCGTTTCAACAGTTACGGAAAAAACGTCAAGACCGCAAAGCCCCAGGCTGTTAACCTTAGCGTACATATTTAATCTCCTCTTTTTTCATTACGAAATAATTATACATCACATTGATTATATTTACAATGATTATTAACCTGTTATTATTGACATAAAATAATAATAGGATTAAAATAAAGGCGTGCCAAAACAAAGATTTAGGAGTGGTATTATGGATTACAATGCGATTTACAGCCAGTGGCTGGGAAA
>URGA01000003.1 GCA_900547275.1 uncultured Oscillospiraceae bacterium
TTAGCCGTTTTCTCGTCAATGCCGTTTTTTGAACATCCATCAACAAAATGAAGCCGCTCTTTTTCCATAACGTCGTGCTTCTTCTTGCTCATAGCTCGGCGCACAACGTCCGCCTGACCGAAACTGTATCCGGCAAGAGAACGAAAAATCTGCATAACCTGCTCCTGGTAAACCATAAAGCCGTAGGTGTTTTCAAGTATCGGCTTGAGAAGCGGCGTTTTATATTTAACAAGCGACGGATCGTTTGCACAGGCAACATAGCCGTCTATCTGGTCGGCAGGACCCGGTCTGTAAAGAGAAGTTGCGGCAATAAGATGCTCCAGTCTATTGGGTTTAAGCTTTTGGAGCATATCTTTCATTCCGGGAGATTCAAACTGGAAAATGCCGTCTGTTTTTCCAAGGGAAAACAACTTGTAAACCTGTTGGTCGTCAATCGGAATTTTTTCAATATCAATTCCTGCGTTTTTTGAAGCATGGTCAATGACCGTAAGAGTGCGAAGACCGAGGAAATCCATTTTCAGAAGTCCAAGTTCCTCAAGAGTTGTCATAATATACTGGGTAACAACAACGTCGTCATTCAGCGCCAGAGGAACGTAATGGGAGACAGGCTCTCGAGTGATAACGACCCCAGCCGCGTGGGTTGAGGCGTTTCGAGGCATACCCTCAATCTTTCTTGCGGTATCGATAAGTTCGGCTATCTGTTGATTTTCATCGATAAGCCTGCGAAGTTCTTTTGACTTTTTAACAGCCTGATCTATTGTTATATGGAAATCCCGCGGCACAAGCTTTGCCACAGCGTCAACAGAAGCGTATGACATTCCCATAACTCTCCCCACGTCTCGAATTGCGGCTCGTGTTGCAAGAGTTCCGAAAGTAACTATCTGAGCAACATGGTCTGAGCCGTACTTGCGGGTAACATAGTCTATAACCTCCTGGCGCCGCTCGTAGCAAAAATCGATATCAAAGTCCGGCATTGAAACACGCTCAGGATTAAGGAAACGCTCAAAAATCAGGTCGTATTTCATCGGGTCAATATCTGTTATTCCTATGCAGTAAGCGGCAATTGAACCTGCCCCGCTGCCTCTGCCCGGACCGACAGGTATGCCCTGACTTTTAGCGTAGTGAACAAAATCAGCCACAATAAGATAATAATCCGTGTAGCCCATTTTATTAACCGTCTCAAGTTCGTATTGGAGCCTTTCCATGTATTCCTCAGGGGAATTTTCTCCGTAACGCTCATTCATTCCCTTAAGGCACAATGAGCGGAAATACTCAAAATGATCAGTGCCTGACGGAGTTTCAAAATAAGGAAGTTTCGTATTGCCAAATTCAAAATCGAAATTGCACCGCTTGGCAATGATATCCGTATTGTCTATCGCTTTCGGAACATCGGCAAAGGCAAGGCGCATCTCTTCTTCGCTTTTGAGATAAAACTCTTGAGAATGAAATTCAAGCCCCGTATCTTCGCCCAAAACATGGTTGGTGGCAATACAAATAAGCACCTGCTGAATTTTAGAATCCTCGCGGTACACATAGTGGACGTCGTTTGTCGCCGCCACTTCAATATTAAGTTCTCTGCTGAGCCTTTTTATACCTTCGTTTACCACTTTCTGCTCAGGCAGTCCATGGTCCTGCAGTTCAAGGTAATAATTGTCATGTCCGAAAAGGTCAAGATACCACTTTGCAGTTTCCTTAGCCTTTTCGTAATCACGCTGAAGCAAAGCCTGTGGGATTTCGCCTGCAAGACACGCAGAAAGGCAGATAAGCCCTTCGTGATACTTCTGTAACAAATCGTGGTCAATCCTGGGCTTAAAATAAAAGCCCTCCGTAAACGATTTTGAAACCATCTGAATAAGGTTTCGGTAACCCATTTCGTTTTCGCAGAGCAAAATCAAATGGTTATAATCCTTGTCCAAAACCTTTTCTCGGTCATATCGTGTACGGGGCGCAACGTAAACCTCACAGCCTATGATGGGATGTATCCCTGCTTTTTTACACTCCTTATAAAAATCAACAGCCCCGTACATATTACCGTGGTCGGTAATTGCAAGGGACTGCATTCCCAGTTCCTTTGCACGCGCAACCAAGACCTCCGGGCGGCATGCGCCGTCCAGCAGGCTGAACTGGGTATGAACGTGCAAATGGGTAAACATAGATTAAATTCCTTCTTATAATTCATTCGCTATTTCAACAATACGTTTTAGGCGGTGATTGACCCCGCTGCGTGACATAGAACTCATCTTGGCAAGTTCGCTCAGGGATGAGTCGGGATTATCCTCTCTCAGCAAAGCCATATTTTTCAGATCCTCCGAAAGATAATCAAGGCCTTTCGTTTTTCGTATTTTTTCAATAGCATCAAGCTGAACGCCAACGGCTTTTACCATGCGTTCAATATTTGCGGTCTCGCAGTTTGCCTTTCTGTTTGCGCTGTTGCGAATGTCTTTTACAATCTTGATGTTCATCATCTCAAACATAGCAGACGGCGCGCCCATAAGATAAAGGCAGTCCTCAATAGACTCGCTTTCTTTAAAGTAGATTATATGGTAACCTTTGCGGTTTGCGGTTTTCGGCGAAAGTTCCGCTTCAAGTAGCATTGTTACAAAACTTTTTGCCAAGTTCTGAAACGGGACGGTAAATTCCAGATGATAGTCCTTTTTTGGGCTGGACACCGTGCCGCAGGAAAGAAAAGCGCCTGCGAAAAAAGCATGGCGGCAGGTTTCGCAGTCAAAATTTGAATGGTCGATGCGCAGACTGCCTGTGCCGTCGTGAGAAAATGTTTTAAGTATCTTAGCACAGTCTCCCGGTTCCTCAACAGAGACGGTAAAGCTTCGTCCTTTCGGTGAAACGTTCAAAACGGCTTTAACGTTGCATATCTCGTTGAGCAAATCGAAATACAGATCGGCAACTGCCCTGTTCTCCGTTTGGAGAGCAACAAGCCTTGGAGTAAAACTTTTGCCGAAAATGCACATTCCGTAAAGAAGCGATTTTCTGCAGCAATTCTGCTCATATTCCGTTTTTACCAATTCATTTTTTACTTCCTGTGAAAACGACATCTTTGCCTGACCTAACTTCTGTTTATATCGCGGTGATTAACCGTAACGTTGTCCCAACGCGATTCAAAATGGCTTTTAACAGCCTCTGCAATAGCAACGCTTCTGTGATTGCCTCCTGTACAGCCGATTGCAAATACAATTTGGCTCTTGCCTTCCTTAATATAAAGCGGATTAAGGAAATCAAGCAGGTCAATCAGCTTATCCAGCAGTTCTTTAGATTCTTTAAATGAGAAAACGTAATCTTTTACTTCTTTATCAAGCCCCGTTTTTGTACGCAGAGCCTCAACCCAGTAAGGATTTGGAAGACAGCGCACGTCAATAACGAAATCAGCCTCGCTGGGGATACCGTGCTTAAAGCCGAAAGACATAACGTGAATATTCATCATGTCCTTGTCACTGCCCAGCAAAATTTCGCTCAGACGAGTGCGCAGCTGGTTCTGGGCAAGATCAGAAGTATCAATAACAAAATCTGCCCTCTGTCTAAGAGGCGCAAGTATTTCCTTTTCGTAAGCAATAGCGGCCGCAATATCGCCGTTAAAGCGGTCGGCATAAGGATGCTTTCTTCTTGTAAGTTTATAACGCTTAAGAGCAACATGAGTTTTGATATCAAGATATACAATTTTTACTTCATAACCGTATTCTGCGCTTGCGTCGTTTATACTTTTGATAAAGTCCTCAAACACCTCGCTGGAACGAACGTCCACAACGATTGCTACTTTTTTATAATCGTCTCTTGTTGAAATAAGGCTTATAAATGTAGAAAGAAGAAGCGGAGGCATATTATCTATGCAGTAATAGCCTACATCCTCAAGAAATCCCATTGCACTGGATTTTCCCGCTCCGCTGACGCCTGTTACGATTATCAGTTCCTTTGTATTAATTTCCATATATAACCTCTATATTATTTCGTCACTCTGACTTCCATTTCAAGTTTTACGCCTTTTTTTGTATATACAGTATCACTGCAAAAACGGCACAGTTCCAGCACGTCTTTACAGGTAGCGCCGCCTTTATTTATAACAAATCCCGCGTGTTTCTCGCTGACCTGAGCGCCGCCTATCTGTTTGCCTTTAAGGTTGCATTCCTCAATAAGCGCGCCTGCGAAATAGCCCGGCGGACGTTTAAAAGTTGAGCCTGCGCTGGGATATTCCAATGGCTGCTTCGCTTTTCTTCTTCCCAGCAAATCCTCCATTTTTTCACGGATCTTATCTCTATCGCCCTTTTCAAGATCTAAAACCAGTCCCGTAATTATACAGCCGTTATCATAGTAGGCGCTGTGCCTGTAGGATAAATCAAGTTCATCTGACGAAAGCACTCCGCGGCTGCCGTCAGGAGTAATATGGCTGCATTGGCATAGCACGTCCTTCATCTCTCCGCCGTAAGCGCCTGCGTTCATAAACGCGGCGCCTCCGCAGGAACCGGGAATTCCGTAAGCAAACTCAAGGCCTGTCAGCCCTGCATCAAGAGCCGCGCGGCAGACTTTCATAAGCGAAGCGCCTGCCTGGGCGTATATCTTCGTGCCCTCAACTCTTACATCTGAAAAATGTTTGTCGAGAACCATAACCGCGGCATCTATTCCCTCATCCGCCACAAGCAGATTGGAACCGTTGCCGACGGCAATAAGTCTTATATTGTTTTCAGCGGCACACTTTACGATTTTCGCAATCTGTTCCTCGCTTTCAGGAAAGAGCATCAATCTTGCGGGGCCGCCGATCTTGAACGTAGTATGCTTCGCCATAGGCTCATTTTCAGCATACGAACATTTAATTTCTTTTGCCAGTTCAATAAGTGTTTTCAAAAAATCACCGTTCGTTATTTTACTTTGTACAGAAGAGCGGCGCCGATTACTCCGGCGTCATTGCCCAGCTGTGCTTTCATAATCTTTGTCTGAATTTTACTGTGAATACTGTAACGCTCAGCCTGAACATAGCGGCGAAGCGGTTTCATCAGCGTTTCACCTTCGTTGCAAATACCGCCGCCGATGCAAATAATCTCAGGCTGAAGTGCGTTTACAAGGTTAATAAGACCGCAGGAAATGTATTTGATATAGTTATTTACAACTTCGATACCTGCAATATCGCCGAGACGCATTGCGTCAAAAGCAGTCTTACCGTTTACTTTGCCCTCTTCCTCTGCCAGACGGTGCATAATAGAATCCGGATATTCGTCCATAGCTTTTTTGGTTTGACGGATAAGCGCAGTGGCAGAAGCATAAGCTTCCCAGCAGCCGCGGCGGCCGCAGGAGCACTGCTCACCGTCAACAACGATTACCATATGGCCGCACTCACCGCCGGCGTTGTTAACGCCGGAAACGATTTTGCCGTCAATGATTATACCGCTGCCGACACCTGTTCCGAGAGTAATTGCAACAAAATTATTTGAGCCGTTTCCGCAGCCGGCATACGCTTCTCCGAGAGCTGCGCAGTTGGCGTCGTTTTCAATGAAAATTTCTTCCTTGCCGAGACGGTCAACAAGCATCTGCTTTGCGGGAACATTATTGAAAGCAAGGTTGTTTGCAAATTCAATAACACCTTCTGCATTTACTGTTCCCGGAGTTCCGAGACCGATTGCCTGAATATCGTCAAAGGTCAGGCCTGCGGAATCTACTGCTTCACGGCAGACTTTTTCTATGTCGTCAAAAATTTCTTCAGCAGGACGAGGAGAATTTGTCTTCGTCTTTGAAGTAGAAACAATCTCATATTTATCATTTACAACGGAAGCAACGATATTTGTTCCTCCCAAATCAATTCCGATACTGTACATTTTATATATCCCCCTTATGAATTTTGCCAAAGTTCAAGTTCTTTATCTTCAGGTTCAATCTCTTCCATACCGAGACTGACCATAAGTTCCTTAGCGGCATTGTAGCCCATCTTCTTCTGGCGGTTATTCATCGCCGCTGTTTCAACGATAACGGCAAGATTACGGCCGGGAGTAATGGGAACCGTCATTACGGGAACCTTTACATCCAAAATTTTTGTATATTCATTGTCAAGGCCGAGACGGTCGTACGCTTTAGTGGAATCCCACGCTTCAAGCTGGATAACCATGTCAATCTTCTCAGACGACTTAACTGCGCCCATACCGAAAATACGCCGAGCGTTGATAATGCCGATACCTCTAAGTTCAACAAAATGGCGTATATTGCTTGGCGAAGCGCCTATCAGCGACTTGTCGCTTACTTTTCTTATTTCCACCGCGTCGTCGGCAATAAGGCGGTGGCCTCGTTTAATAAGTTCAACTGCGGCTTCGCTCTTGCCGGCTCCGCTTTCACCTGTAATAAGTACACCCTCGCCGTATACCTCAACAAGCACACCGTGGCGTGTAATTCTGGGCGCCAGTTCGTTGTTAAGATACGCTATAAGATTTGCAAGAAACGGCGAAGTCTCCTCCCGTGTCCTAAGCAAAGGAACCTGATGTTCCTTGCACTGATTGACAAAATAATCGGGAATTTCAAGCCCTCTCGTCACCACCGCGGCGGCAGGATGAAGCGCCAGCCAGTACTGAAGCGCTTTGTTGCGTTCTTCAGGGTTCATGCTGAGCAAAAATCCAAACTCCGTCCAGCCGAGGATCTGGATACGCTGAGAATCAAAATAATCAGTATAGCCCGTCATTACAATGCCGGGACGGTTTACCTCATTGGTTACAATCAAAATCTCCTCCGCCGGTTTTGGCAGATAGACGATTTCGAGATTATGAGCCTCAATGATTTTGGCCAAAGATACTGAATAACTTTGTACCATCTGAAAACTCCCCCTTTGCGTGTGCATCACTATACGCACAGACATACTATATCATTTTTTATTATATAATAGCCCGACGCCTTATATCAAGACTTTTTTCAGTAAAAAAACATATAATTTTTCGCTTTTTTACGCTCTTTCTAAACAAAAAATGAAATTATTAAATCACAATTTACAAACTGATTTATTTATGATATAATTCACACACTGTATTTATAATCTTTAATTCTATATTTTTGTAAATCAGGTGAGTTTTTGAAAGAAAAGATAAAAATTGCCATTGGAACAGACGCCTTTCCGCCCACTACGGACGGAATAAGCAACGTGGCTCAGTGCTATGCTGAAAAAATAAACGGCAATAATCTGGGAGAAGCAGTTGTTATAACTCCTAAAAATCCTAACCAGCAGGATGAAAAATATCCTTATGAGATTTTCCGCTATAAAAGTTTATGGGTTCCCACAAAAGAGGGCTACAGCGTAGGCTGGCCTTTCAAACATGAACTTCACCAGGAAATTATCAATCGTAATTTTGATATTCTTCATTCACACTGTCCCCTTGCCACAAGTTATTATTTCAAACGAGTTACGGCTCTTAAGCCTATACCGACAGTGCTTACATATCACACAAAGTATGAATACGACTTTAACCGCTGTATTCCCGGAAAGCCTGCAATGGACTATGCTTACAAGTTCATGCTCAGCAATATCAACGCCGCAGACGAAGTTTGGGTAACCAGCGAAGGTACAGTTGACTCTCTGCGCACCTTCGGCTACGAAGGCGATTACGTTGTAATGCCAAACGGATGCGATATGCCCAAAACAACTGTTTCCCAGGCGAATATTCAGCGTATAAAACAAAAGCACCACATTCCCGAGGGAATACCGGTATTTGTCTATGTAGGCAGAATGATATGGTACAAAAATATCCGACTTATTCTTGACGCCTGCAAAATTCTTAAAGAGCGCGGCGAGGATTTCCGCCTTATCATGGTAGGTTTCGGCGCAAACGAAAACGCCATCCAGAGATATTTTAAAAAAATCGGGCTTGCAGACAAGGTTATTTACACAGGAAAAATTCTAGACAGAGCAGAAATCCAGTGTTACTTCGGCGCCGCCGATATTCTGCTTTTCCCCTCTGTGTTTGATACAAACGGTCTTGTTGTCCGCGAGGCCGCATCCTGCGCAACACCAAGCCTTCTTGTTGCAGGCAGCTGCGCTTCCGAAGGCGTTACAGATAATGAAACAGGTTTTCTCTGCGTTGAAAGTGCCCACAGCATCGCCGTTCGTCTCCAGCAGATAATGCACAACCGCGATCTGCTCAAACGGATAGGCATTGCCGCCCAAAACAACATTTACATAAGCTGGGACGACGCTGTTAAAAACGCCTGCGAGCGCTACCAAATCGTTATTGACAACTTTAAAACAAAACACAACCTTTAAAAAATACCCAAAAACACCAAAAGCCGGCAGTTACTGCCGGCTTTAATTATTTTATTTAGTTTTTATTTCATTTTTGAGATCTCGTCAACGAAGGATTTGGCGCTGTCAAACTCCTTGTAAACAGACGCAAAGCGAACATAAGCCACCTCGTCAATCTCCTTGAGCTTCTCCATAATAAGCTCGCCGATATGAACGCTCGTTACCTCGCGGTCAAGGGCGCTTTGCAAAGTGGTTTCAATCTCGGATATGGCGTTTTCAAGAGTTGCCATATTTACCGGACGCTTTTCGCAAGCGCGGAGCATACCTTTAAGAATTTTGTTGCGGTCAAAAACCTCTCGGCTTTTATCCTTTTTAACAACAATAATCGGAACGTCCTCAATAATCTCATAAGTTGTAAAACGCTTTGAGCAGTTCATGCATTCGCGGCGTCTGCGGATTCTTTCATTTTCGTCGGTGGGACGCGAGTCAATTACCTTGCTCTCACCGTAACCGCAAAACGGACATTTCATAAAAATACCCCCTGTTCAGAACTTACCGGACTGAGCCGTTTTCTGTACAAGGGGTATTGTAGCACAACATATAGAAAAATGCAAGTATTTTCACTTTACACCAGATATGGGCAATTTATGCACGTTTAAGCGAATCTTCCTTTTTATTGTATATGAACATCCAGACAGCCATTGCGCAAATAACAAAATAGCCCACAAACGACCATTTGTCAGGCACATCGCCGAAAACGAAAAAGCCTATAATAGCCGCGAAAATTATCTGGCTGTAATCATATACGCTTATTTCCCTGCTGGGAGCATGAGTATAAGCCGCAGTAATGGAAAACTGGCCGCCGGCGGCGCAGGTGCCAGCCAAAAGCAGGAATATCCACTGCTGAAGCGTCATAGGGTGAAAATCAAAAATAAGGTACGGCGCCAAAATAACGCAGGAAAACGCGGAGAAGAAAAAGACGATATATTTTCCGTTCTCTCCTCTCAATCCGAGATAGCGAACGCAGGTATAAGCCGCTCCGGCGCCCATTCCTCCGAGAAAGCCGCAGATACTTGCAAAAAGATTTGCGTTGGCAAATGTGGGCTTAATTATAAACAACGCTCCGACGAATGCTCCTGCGATAGCAACTGCCTGAACAGGCTTAACTTTTTCCTTTATAAATATTGCGGAAAACAGCAGGGCAAAAAACGGGCTCATTTTATTAAGCATAGAAGCATCGCTTAAATCAAGTTTATCTATTGCGTAAAAATTGCCAAGCATACCGGCAACACCGCCTATTGAGCGAAGCAGCAGATATTTAAGATTGCCTTTACCAGGCTTAAACGAATCATGGCTTTTCAGCAATAAAAAAAGAGCAAAGAACATTGCAACAAAATTACGGAAAAACACTTTCTGCAGTGTCGGCACATCGCCGCTTAAGCGGACGAAAGTATTCATACCCGTAAAACACAGTGCGGACAGCAGAATACAGAAAATGCCCATTGTTTTGTTGCTGACTTTGCTCATAATTTTATGATTTTACCTCTTTATTCAAATCTTAGACAGATACAGCTTTGACGCCGCAAGTTCGGCCGAAACATCATAGCCTCTTGAATAAATTTCAATAATGTAGCTTATCCTGTCGCCCAAAACACTGTAAAGTCTGCCGAAATCAAACGTCCCTCTTCCGGGAGGCTGGCAGTCGCCAGCGGGCGAATTGTCGCTTATATGGACATGGCATATCTCATTTTTGAAAGTATCAAGAAACTCAAAAGTATCTTCTCCGGCGCGCACAGTCTGCTTAATGTCAAAAACCATATGGAAATCACTGCCCAGCGCTTCGCGCATTCTGCGGCAGAAATCTATGCTCTGGCTCTTAAATCTGTTGACGTTTTCCTGACAAACGGTAACGCCCTCGCTTCTGCCGATTTCGCAGAGCTTTAAGAAGCGCTCAAAATATCGTTCGTCAGGGATCGGTATTTTCGGCTTGTCAACCGCGCCGTGAATAACAACATAGGAGGCGCCCAATAGAGCCGCCGCGTGGCAGGTCTTTTGGTAGATGCCGATAAAATCGTCAAAACGCCGCTGATAATCACCGAAAATGCAGCTGCTCTCCAAAAAACTGGAAAACGGATGAACCGATACAATATCAGTATTTCCCCGCCGCGCAATTTCTGCCAATTCTTTTACAAACGGTTCTTCAAGCTCCTGGGGAGCATTAAAGAAAATCTCCGCTTTCGGAAAACCAAGTTCCGTTACCTGCTTCAGCGCCTTTTCTGTTTCCAGCGGATAAAAGCAGGAAGTAGACGCACCGACTTTCATCAGCCTACCAGCTTTTCAATGCAGGCAAGACGTGTGCAGATGCACAGCAGTTCAGCCGCAAGATCAAGTTCATCATTGGGTGGGAATGTGGGAGCAATACGGATATTGCTGTCATCAGGGTCAATGCCGTAAGGATAAGTAGCACCGACTGTTGTCAGAGTTACGCCAGCTTCCTTGCAGAGTTCGCCTACGCGCTTAGCACAGCCGGGCATTACGTCAAAACTAATGAAGTAACCGCCCTTGGGATTGTGCCATGAAGCTATACCCTTGTCTGCAACTTCTTTTTCAAGGTGGTTCAGTACAATATCAAACTTAGGCTTAAGAATAGCAGCGTGCTTCTTCATATGCTCACGGATACCGTTTGCATTGCCGAAGAACTGAACGTGGCGGTGCTGATTCATCTTATCGTAGCTGATTGTCTGAACAGTAAGGCGCTTGCGGATGATATCAAGGTTCTTTTCGCTTGCGACAAGGCAGGAAATACCTGCGCCGGGGAAAGTGATTTTTGAAGTTGAAGCAACCTCAATTATCATATCCTCATTTCCGTACTCGGGAAGCAGATCGAAAATATTGAGCAGAACGTCGCCGTCCGGAACAAGGTCGTGAACGCAGTAAGCGTTATCCCAGATTACGCGGAAATCGCTTGCGGCAGGTTTCATTGCGGCAATGCGGCGAACAACATCGTCAGAGAATGTAATTCCCTGGGGATTTGAATACTTAGGAACGCAGAACATACCTTTAACGCTGGGGTCTTTGATATATTCTTCAACAACATCCATATCAGGACCGAATTCGTTCATAGGAACGTTAATCATCTGGATACCGAAGTATTCGCAGATACTAAAGTGGCGGTCATAGCCGGGAACTGGGCAAAGGAATTTAACCTCGTCAAGTTCGCACCACGGCTTGTCGCCGATGCCGTGGCTGTAACACTGAGAAATAAAATCATACATCAGTGTAAGGCTTTCGTTAGGTCCGATAATAACATTTTCCGGATTTACGTCCAGCAGATCGGCAAACAGTTTTTTACAGCTCGGAATACCGTCAAGCATACCGTAGTTGCGCACGTCAACGCCGTCAGCGATATAATGGCGGACATCATAAATACCTACAGACAGATCAAGCTGTTCTTTGCCGGGCTTGCCTCGGCTCATGTCGAGCTTAAGGCCTCTTGCCTTGAACGCGTCGTATCTTTTCTGCAGAACTTTTTCTTCCTGAAGAAGTTCTTCTTTGGTCATTTCAGTATACAGCTTAGCCATAACACACCTCTATATCCATTAGAAATACTAGAAATATTTTATCACTTTTCAAATTGCTATGCAACCGACATATATAACAAAAAAGAGCAGATTACTGCTCTTTTTTTGTTCTGAACGTTATTAATTTTGAGAAAACGTAATTTAAAATCACCACAATTACGGAAACGACTACTTTAGCAACGAAGCCCTCAATTCCGAATATCGTCTGGTCAACTCCCAGCTTTACCAACAGCGGAAGACCTACCCACTCGATAACCCCGGTGGCAAGACGAGAGGCAACGAAAGAGCAAAACTCTTTGAACGCCAGTTTGATTTCCCAGCTTTTGCTCTCGAACACCCAAATCTTATTGGTAACGAAAGCGAAGATAACGGAGGCGAACCACGCAATGATATTGCTAACGGTGATATTAACACCGCAAAGCTTAACCAACAGGCTGTAAACCATCCAGTTGACCGCGGTAGTCAGCACCCCGAAAATGAGATACATGATGATTTCTTTGTACTTAATAAACAGATTTTTTATAAACGTAAACATACGGGTATTATATACCCCCGTTTGCCAAATTGCAATAGAAAAATCCATTAATTTACAAGTTCAAAAAACCATTTGTCTTCTTCTCTGAAAAGGTATGTTCTTTTCCCCAGTACGAAACAAGTATAACGAATACCGGCGCCGCCGGATTTAAGGGAAGCGGCAGGCCTAACATCAGTAACTCTGTCAACCTCCAGCCACCTGTCGTTCCACTCCATTTTAAGCGGAACAACAGCGCCTTCTGTATCGAAAGAAGCGACTACCCTGACATAATTTTTCATTTTCCGTCACCTCCGTCTTAAAAAAATCCGACAGGATGGATTGTGTGTTCATCGTGAGGATTAAAACGTGAAAGTCCTGTATCTCCCAGCAAGCTCGCCCGCTGGATACAGTAATTGCCGAAGCGCCTTTTCAAAACGTCCACGGCGCTCTCCAGCCGCTCCAGTTTTTCCCGCTTTTCCTGGGTCTTGTCAAGATCAAACTGAACGCACGTGTCAAAATCAAAATCTGTTACCGCAATTCCTACACTGCGCAGAGGAGACCCCCAGCTATAACTGCGCTTAAAAAGGTCAAAAGCCTCTTTCAATATCTCGCCGCTGACATCTGTTGCGGCATTCATTTTTGACTGTCTGCTGAAAGAGCGGAGGTTTTTGTCCCTTAAATGGATAACGACTGTACGCCCTTTGAGCCCCTGCTCGCGCATACGCCTGGCTACGCTCTCTGCAAGAACGGTAAAAACAACTTTAACGTCTGTATCATTAACAAGATCTCTTGGTGTTGTTGTAGAATTCCCTACGCTCTTAACAGCACGGCTGACATCCATCCTGCGCACCGGCGAAACGTCAAGCCCGTTCGCAAAGGCGTGAAGCGTATCTCCGTTTTTTCCGAAAATTGCATGGAGGAATGACAAATCCGCCAGCGCAAGATCGCCTATTGTATAAATTCCGTATCCGTTAAGTTTTCGGGTAGTGGCAGGGCCAACGTAAAGCAGGTCACTGCACGGCAAAGGCCACACGATTTCTCTGAAATTCTCTCTGCTTATAACGGTTACTGCGTCCGGCTTTTTATAGTCTGAGCCAAGTTTAGCAAAAACTTTATTAAAACTAACGCCGACGCTTACCGTTATTCCCAGTTCGGTTTTTACTCGGCGGCGTATTTCCTGGGCAATCTCCTCGCCTGTTCGCCTGTCCCCCGTAACGTCAAGCCAGTTTTCATCAAGGCCAAAAGGCTCAATATAGTCTGTGTAATCTTCATATATTTTACGCGCCATTTTTGAAAAGCGGACGTAAAGCGGAAAATTAGGCGGAACAATCACCAAATCGGGACATTTCTGGCGGGCTTTCCACAAAGGTTCGCCGACAACAAGCCCATATTTAGAAGCTATTTCATTTTTTGTGAGTATTATTCCGTGACGGCTTTCCTCACTGCCGCCCACCGCCACCGGAAGATGGCGTATCTCCGGTCTGTGGAGACATTCGACGGATGCGTAAAATTTGTTGCAGTCCACGTGCAGTATTGTTCGCTCCATTGTTTTGCCTCCTTTAGAACATTTGTTCTTCTGCTGATAATAATACACCTCCGCGGCGCATTTGTCAACACGTTTTTGAACATTTGTTCTCTTCCTTTTGCTTGACTGAAAAGAAACTTTCCTATATACTACCAATAGAAAGAAATGAGGTGCAAGACTTGGCGTTTTACGACATCGCGGGGCTTAAAGTTGAAATAAAAAATCCTACCGGAAGAACAGAGAAGCAAGCGGTTCCGTACCTGTCAAAAGAGCAGGAAAACTGCACTGCGGATATAGTTATCGACGTAACTGACGAACGAATCGATAAGGCTATGGCAGACCATCCAGAAATGAACCGTGACGACTGGACTTATATGCTCACCGGCTCTGATTTTTATACCCAACTGCTTAAATTCAGCGGTATTCTGCTTCACTCAAGCTGCGTTGTGGTTGACGGTATGGCTTACGCCTTTTCGGCAGACAGCGGGACGGGCAAATCCACCCACACCCAGCTCTGGCTGAAACATTTCGGAGACAGAGCCCATATTCTAAACGACGACAAACCTGCAATAAGAATAATCGACGGCGAAGTTTATGCCTGCGGTACTCCCTGGAGCGGCAAATACGATTATTCCGTGCCCGAAATCGTAAAACTTGCGGGAATATGCTTTCTTGAGCGTGACACGGTAAACAGAATAAATAAAGCGGACACGAGGGAAGCGGTATTCAATATCTTTTCTCAGACAGTACGAAATCTCGGTCCTAACGCAATGAACTGCCTGTTTGACGTTCTGGAAAAGATTTTTTCATCTGTTCCCATTTACGAACTCGGCTGTAACATAAGCGAAGAAGCCGTACTCACTTCTTATAACGCGATGAAGCCAAAAGAAACCAAATAACAACAAGCCCTGAAGCGAAAACGCCTCAGGGCTTTAATTTTAACACAGCAAGCGAAGCGGCCCGCCTGAAAAAAACAGACGGACCGCTTCATATATAACAGGTTCTTGTTGTAAATAGTTAAAGACAGCTGAAATTACTGCACGTTATTTACAGGAAGATAAACTCTCGCTTTAAATAGATCGCCGTCAATTAAAATTTCCAGTTTTCCTTTCTGGGCGGAGCAAAGTTCCTTGGCAATTGAAAGTCCCAGGCCGTTGCCCTCATGGGTACGGGAGGAATCGCCGCGAACAAAGCGTTCGGTTAATTCCTGGGGAGATATATTAAGAGGCTGGGCTGAAATATTTTTTATTTCAAAAACGCCCATTCCGTTATCCCGATATACCCGAACATAAACTCTAGAACCTTTTGCCGAATATTTAACGGCGTTTGACAGCAGATTTTCAAGAATTCTGAATGTTTTTGAACCGTCAGCAAGCACTATCGGAGCATCAGACGTATCATCAAAAACAATGCTTAAATCATTTTTCTCAAACTCCCACTGGTTCTCGCCTATCGCCTGGGCGGCAAGTTCGCCCATATTAAGCGGCATCGGATGAAGCGTTATATTTCCGGTAGAGGCTTTAGACGCTTCAATAAGATCTTCAATAAGACGTTTCAGCTTACTGCTCTTATCGTTTAAAACGCCTATATATTCCAATGCTTTTTCGTCCTGAATATCGCACTTGGACAAAAGGTCAGCGTAATTGATAATTGAAGTAAGGGGAGTTTTCAGATCGTGGGAAACATTCGTTATAAGTTCTGTTTTCAGTCTTTCGTCTCTAACCGCTTTTGCCACGGCGGATTGCAGTTTTGCATTTGATATCTGAAGACTTTTGCTAAGCGCTTCAAGGGCAGGATGCAGTTTTTCAGTTTTCAACTGAGGAACACGCTGTTCGGAAGCCGCTTCAATGATTATGTCAAGCTGATAAAGGAACTTTATTGCATACCAAATACACAAGACGTTGAACACAACAAGCAAGAGCAGAATAAACAGGGCTGCGTTTGTGTCCGGACGTATTGCCTCAAATATCAGCACAAGAACTGCATTAACAAGAATGTAAATCAAAGCCGTTATTGCAATATTGCGTTTAAAATGATGCGGACTGTACTTAATCACTTTGCTGACTTTAGCAAAAGAGGCTTTCATTCTTCGGAAAATTTTACGCATAAGGCGGAAAATCCCAACAGCAATCATCCACACAAGGAGATTTTTATATAGCTTCTTGTCAGACTTGCAGACGCGGATAAACGAATACCACAGTTCCGTATAAACCGCCCAAATAGCCAGCGCAATCAATACAACAGCGGCAACAATCCAGCCGAAATATTCTAAAGCAGAGGCGTTCTGTACAGATAAATTTTCCACAAAGCCAGCCGTCAGAAAACCAATACAGAAAATAATACTTCCAGATATTGCAAAATGCAGGTCGGTAGGCAGTTTATCTATCCACGAAGTTTTTATGCCCTCGTATCCGTTAACGTTTCCGCAGCAGACAAGGCCGAAAACAAGGAGAGCTATTGCCAGCACTGCCAGGACCATAGCCGCCACCGTCATTTGAACGGTAGGCAGTGAAAGAATTCTATTGCAAAACTGCTGGATTTGATAATAATTGTCGGTAGCCCCTGGGTCTGTCGACGCTTCTGAAGAAACCACCGGAGAAACTCCCAGCGTTATCTGTGTTCCCGTAACGTATATACCACCGTAATTATAATATGATTTCCAGTAATTTTTACCGTCGACAATCATAACATACGAGTCGCCGCAAAGCTGCATTTCATCGTCTTTCTGAGTAAAGACAACGTCATATGACGTAATGTCATCCACAGTTTCACCGTCTGCCAGATTTGAGACAACCGTATTCGTATTTTTGTTTACTGCGTAATAATGAAGCGAAGGCTTATTTTTAAGAAATTCTTTTGCGCTTTCCACCATGTCTTCTGTAATGGATACATACGAAACCATATCGTCATATGATTTAGAAAGTTCTTCACGAACATCATCTTCGCTTTGATCAGCAGTACAATACGCATTAATAGGGTCAAACGTCATATCATCAATCTTAAGATTGATATCTGCTTCATAACTATAATCGCTAAGGGAAATGTAAACTTCTCCCGAGACAGCGTTCGCCAGCGAATCGGCCAGTTCCTCATATTTAAGAAAATCAAGGCCCTTTGCAGTTCCGTTAACTATCTGCTGAAGGTCACGGAAAAGAGCCGGCGACTTTTCGTTATACTTGACAACTTCGCCGACAGTCTTATCCGGCACTTTGTATTCCGGCAGTTGATCATAATCTATCTCATATGCAGTTGATTCTGCATACTTAATAAGACAGTCACGTATTGATTTAGCCTTAAATTCGTTGAACTTAGCAACAGCGACTTCAATCTCGTCAGCCTTGCGGTTCTTCATTTTCTTAACCATCGCGGCATTGGTCTTTTGCCCCGCAATTATGTTTATCGCCATAACATCTTCATCTAAGCTCTCTTGAAAAACAGACGAATTTGCATACGTAACGCCATCAAGAGCGGTATTTTTCAAAAACACCTCAGGCTGTCCGAAAACATAAGCCGCAACAGCAACGCAGAACATCATTCCAGCAGACGCCGCCGCCATTATCAGCGACAGCAAAACGCACATTACCCTTATTCCAAGGGAATACTTAATATTTTTCCACTTTGTATCCAAGTCCGTACACCACCTTGAGATATTTGGGTTCCTTAGGATTTATCTCTATTTTCTCTCTTATGTTACGGATATGAACGGTAACGGTTTTTTCCGTTCCGAAAGAAGGCTCGTTCCACACTGCTTCATAAATACTTGAACTTGACAGCACAACGCCCATATTTCTCATAAGATATTCCAGTATCTTGTATTCCCTTGCAGTAAGGCGGACGCTCTCGCCGTCAACGGTCACCTCTTTACTGTCTGTATCCAGCACAAGGCCGCCCGTCACCAGCTGGCTCTCTTTAACCTCAAGACTGCCTAGGGTTACATATCGCCTAATCTGGCTTTTGACTCTCGCCGTCAGTTCCAGCGGATTAAAAGGCTTTGTAACGTAGTCGTCTGCGCCGAAGCCAAGGCCCGTTATTTTGTCCGTGTCTTCGCTTTTTGCAGATAAAAGAATAATCGGGAAATTATACTTTTCTCTTATTTTCAGCGTTGTTTTAAGGCCGTCCAGCCTTGGCATCATAATATCAAGCACCATGCAGTGAATATCGTTTGATCCAAGAAGATCAAGCGCCTCAACTCCGTCTGAAGCGCAGAGAACGTTGTAGCCATCGGCAGAAAGATATATCCGCAGTGATTCAAGTATGGCAGAGTCGTCGTCACACACAAGCACATTGTACATTGCCATTACCCCCTTCTTTGTTCATAATTGTAACATAAAAAACATCCTCAGGAAACCCATCGTCTGTATTAAACCATAAACTTTCCAAAACGGTGGCAAGAAAAAATAAAGAAAATATAAAGATTACAAATATCGAAAAACGGCTGATGAAAATTCATTCAGCCGTTTTTCAAGGAGGATGTAAAGTTCCGTATATCACGCCGCCGTTTCAATTGATTTTGAATCTGACGGTGATTTTTTGTTTTTTGAACCAGACGAGTTCTTGTCAGAAGAGGATTTACCCTTTTTCTTCATGCTGGATTTAAGATTTTTCTGATACTCTTTAAAGTCAGCATTCCAAGACTCATAAGCAGGATCGCTTCGTTTGTCTGTCAGTTCAATGTTTTCTTTAATGTATTTTCCAACATATTTGGAAACTTTCTGAGCGCCGTAACAATTAAGATGATTTCCGCCGTCACGGCTGTCCTTTTTCCAGTCGAAGCCGATTTCGTCTCGATTAATATTAAGGTCAATAAACGTAAGACCCTTCTTTTCAGCATAATCGGCAACGGCATTATGGCGCTTCATATTCCAGGAACTCTGAGACGGAACTTCAACTAGAATAAGTGTAATATCATTTTTCTCGCAGAAATTCACCATCTCGTCGAGAGTTTTTATAAAGAACGGATTAATATCGTCCCTCTTGTCGGTTTTTTTCATATATTCTCCGCCCTTGTAAGGAACCACCGCACCGGAAACAAACTGTCCCTTGGCGGCAAATCTGGCGGAATACTGCTTCTTTGAAAAAGCCGTTTTCATATCGACAGTCTTCCAGCGGTCATGGTAATCAAAAACACTGAAATGGTCAAACACAAAGCGTCTTATATCTTTTGCGATTATTTTAAATGAATCGCTGCTTGTATAAAGGCCGTCTGTTTCCAGCACAACCGCTTTCAGTTTCTGTTTTTGGGCAGCTTTTTTTACCGTTTCAAAAGACTCACCTATCATCTGGTGGCCTGTTCCGCTGACATATGAAGTAAAACCGTAATCATTCCACATTTCCATCGGAGAAAAGCCGCTGTAAGCGTCACTGTTGCCGACGAAAAGAACGTCAAGCGTATTCTCCTCAAGGGAAAGATAGCCGTTTGCGTTTGGATTTACAAAGCCGGCGTCAACGTCGTTATTTTTTGGTTCAAGTATGAATGACAATCCGTAAAGCAAAAGTGCGAGTATAAGCACAAAAGACAGAAATCTTACGCAGTTTTTCAAAATAAGTTTAACTTTTTCAGACATAAGATCACCTCTCTTAGAATTGTCCGTAAATCGGAGCAACCGTTTCATATCCGGTTCCGTAAGCGCCGAACACAACAACGCTGACAATAAGGCCTATAAACACAGCATAGCGCAGAACAATGGGTTTCTTTGCCAGCGTTTCTCTTATATCAACGCCCTTTTCCTGAATAGATTCAACGATAAACACGATAAGCACTCCCGCTGCTATTGCAACGAAATCCTGCCAGTCGTTGCCAAGACGTAAAACCGTACCGTCTGCAAACGCACTTGCGCCGAAATCGGTAAAGATACTGCCAAGCATTGTCAGCCACTGCTGAACGCTGTTTGCTCTAAAAAGCATCATCGCAATATTTACAACAATAAATGTGCGCAGCATCTGCATTGCCCCAAAGCCTTTTGAATTAGGATTGATTTTAAGGGCTTTGAGCATTTTATCAGAAACGGGACGAAGATACATTCCAATCGTCATCAGTATGTAGTAATAAAGGCCGTAAAGAACATATTTCCAGCTTGCGCCGTGCCATATGCCGTTAAAGAGCCATACAAAGAACAGCGCCGCAGTCATAGGCACAAGATTTGCAAAATAATCGTTAAAATGCTTGCGGGCAGATTTGCTCAGGTTCATCATCGGTTTTGAAAGGGAAACGGAATAGAAAACGTATTCCTTTATCCATGCGCCCAGAGTAATATGCCATCTCTGCCAAAATTCGTTTATGGTTTTTGAGAAGATAGGACGCTTGAAGTTCTCCTGAAGCTTAACACCAAAGAGTTCTCCGCTGCCGCAGACAATGTCCATACAGCCCGAAAATTCCATGTATATCTGAATGGTGTAAAGCAAAGTTCCCAGCAGTACCATTGAACCTGCCTGATCGCCCTTGTCAAACACTGTCACAACGAACATATTAGCGCGGTCCGCAATAACAAACTTCTTGAAAAGTCCCCAGAAAATTCTAAAGACAGCCTGAGCGTCGCGGTCAAAATCAAAGCCGTGGCCCTCAAAAAGACGGGGGCCGATGATTTCATACTTACCGATAGGACCTTCCGTCATCTGGGGGAAGAAGCACAGGAAAAGCGCAAGTTTTGCGGGATTTTTCTCCGGTGCGTATTTTCCGCGGTAAACATCAACAACATAGCTGACAGCGCAAAGGGTGTAATACGAAACGCCCAGAGGCATCATAATCTTTACAGGCGTGTAAACAGCGTCACTGCCGAAAAGCGCCGCGATACTAAAGGCGCTTTCGCCCAGAAAATTAACATATTTAACAGCAACCAGCATTGCAAAAACCGAAATAACAGCAACGGTTACCGTAATTTTTTTCTTTTTATCAAATTTGTGTTTTATCAGCTTTCGCTCTTCTTTAGGAGCTTCCTTACGGGCAGCCTTGCTTTTCTCGGTCAATTTTCCCAGCACCATGCCGAGAGAATAGACCACAGCAGTTGCCGCCGCCAGCCAAAGAGCAAGCCATCCGCCTGCCATAACGTAATAAGCAACGCTGGCAACCAAAAGTACGCACCATTTTGCCTTTTTTGGAAAAACGGTATAAACAAGAAACGTACCGCCTAAAAACACAAAATATGCAACAGATGTTAGCGACATTTTTTATTCTTCCTGCAATTTCTCAATCATTGCCCACATAGCCTCGGCGGATTGAAAATTCTCCGGCACGATCATGAGCGGGGTTATATCAACATCAAATTCGTCGCTGAGTTTCGCAACGAGAGCCATAATGCCCAGCGAGTCAAAAATTTTATCGTCAATAAGGTGGGTTTCTGTGGTGAAATCAACACCGGGTTTCATTTCTTCAAGAATTTCCAAAAGCTCGTCCATTTTTATTTCTCCTTTATTTCTTCATTATATATTTGAGCAAGTTTTTTACGGTCTGTTTTACCGTTTTGATTGTAAGGAACAGAATTTGTTTTAATCACTCTCTGGGGCATCATGTATGCCGGCAGAGAAGCGGCAAGCGCTTTTTGCATTTCCTCTTCCTTAACTCTTGAGCCTACGTAAACGAGAATGAGCGCGTCACGTTCGCCGTCATAAATGCAAACCGAAACGTCAACTCCTTCTACCGCAGTTGCCGCCGCCTCGATCTCGCCCAGTTCAATTCTGTAGCCCATATGCTTTATCTGGAAGTCACGGCGGGAAATATAAATCAATTCTCCCCGCTCGTTCCAGCGCACAAGGTCGCCTGTCTTATAAACGCGTTCGGGATAATGAGGATTAAGCGGATTTTGAACGAAAGCCGCCGCCGTTTTCTCCGGGTCGTTGTAATAACCCATGGCAAGAAACGAACCTCTGGCATAAAGTTCTCCCTCTTCTCCTACTCCCGCAAGACGTCCGTCGTCAGTAACAACGAAGCTGTCGCAGTTATCGCAGGCAATCCCAATGGGCACGCTTTCCGAATCGGAAATCGCACGGTCAACCACATAGTATGTACAGATGTCGGTTGTCTCCGTCGGGCCGAACAGATTGGCAAACAATGCTTCGGGGTATTTACTGCGCCAATAGTTCAACTGCTTGGCAGGCATTACCTCGCCTGCAAACAATACCTTTTCAATGTACTTTGCCATAACATAGTCCAACACTTTAAGGTTGGCCACAATGGACAATGCGGAGGGTACCCAGTAGATCGTATTTACCTTTCTTTCGTTAAGAAACTGCATAAGCAGCATCGGGAACGAAAAATACTGTTTCGGTATTATGTGCATACTTGCACCTGTACGAAGGGTAGTAAAAATATCCGTAACAGACATACTGAAATAAAAATGGGTCTGATTACCGAAAACCGTATTTTCATCAAAGGCAAAAGCGTCAACAGCCCACTTTGAATAGGCAAGCACACTGCGATGGTTAACAACAACGCCCTTGGGATTACCTGTTGACCCTGAAGTGAAAATAGCGTATGCAGGGTCTGTGTCAATCATACGCTTTCTTACGCCGTCCAGAAGTTCATTGTCTGCCGTACCGGCGGTTATTTCCTCGGCAATAAGGCAACTGCCGCTGAAATCAAGCTTCTTAGCATTTTCCCTGTTGGCTTCGTCACAAACTATTAACTCCGCCTCAAGTGTCTTAAGTATTTTATCGGCTCTTTCAGCCGGCATCTCAGGATCGATAATTACATAAAAATTACCGCTGTACAAAACGCCCATCATAACCTTCATACAGGGCGCTCCGCGCTGGGTCAAAACAGCAACCGGGCGGTTTCTCATTCCCGTTTCAGCAATTCTGGAGCCGGCGGCTTTGGCACTTTCTACCAGTTCGCCGTACTTTATATCGACTTTATCATCTGCAAACGCTGTTTTCTCCGGCAGTCTCTCCGCCGCAGCTTCAAGCATTTCCAAAATGTTTTTCATAACTTAGCCTCCTTTTCATCCTTAACAATTTTAGCAGTTAAATCACAGCTTTAATTCAAAGGAAAAGTTAAGAAGTGATAAACTTTTTCAAATTGCACGGTGTGTAATTACTGTATTACATCACGTAATACACTTTACAACTACAAAATACCACGTTATTGTTCCTTTGTCAACAAATTTCGCTAATGTGACAATATTGTAATAAACAAAAAAGCAACGTGCCGCTTGACACGCTGCTTTCAGCCTGAAATATTAAAAATAATTTATTTTTTAGTTGTCGAACCGAAACCACCGTCTCTTACACCTGTGGAATTATCGTCCTCAGTTATTCCGAAAGGCGTAAATATTCCCTGGGCAAAACCATCTCCCCCGTCAACGCAGGCAACGTGGCCCTCATCGTGGGCGTCACAGCTCATTTTTATCATGATATGGCCTTCATTTGAGGAATTGTAATAATCCGAATCAATAATTCCGACTGTATTATCCAGTCCTACGCGGTGCTTAAATCCAAGACCTGAACGGGGATAAATAGAAAGCACCCAGCCCTCGGCGATTGCGGCTCTTATTCCTGTAGGCACAAGAACCGACTCTCCGCGATTGAAAGCAACGTCAGCCGGAGCGTAAAAATCATAACCCGCAGAGCCCGAGGTGGCGCGCTGTGGGAGTTTTATAGAATCGTAAACCACTTTTACGTCTGCTGTTTGCGGAAAAGCTTTCATCCAGTCTTTTTGGAACTGCTCAAAACTTACTTTTTCAAATCTGGCTATTCTCTGCATAAGTATATTCTCCTGAGTTTTTCTTTAAGTATACCATAACACGAAAGCATATGCCAGACAAAAAACAAGAGAAACAACCCTGCGGTTATTTCTCCATGCTGTAAAATCACAAACCGAAAGATACGGATATGGCGTGATCTACTTTTCCCATATCCTGATTATCAAGTTCGCCCATACGCTCCTTAAGCCGCCGTTTGTCAATAGTGCGCACCTGCTCCAGCAGGACTACGCTGTCCTTGGCAAGTCCGCAGCTTCCGGCGTTTACTTCAATATGAGTAGGCAGGCGGCTTTTGTCATGCTGTGATGTGATTGCCGCCGCAATAACTGTAGGCGAATAACGGTTGCCGACGTCGTTCTGAACAATCAGAACCGGACGAATTCCGCCCTGCTCAGAGCCAACCACCGGACTCAAATCAGCATAATATATCTCTCCGCGTTTCACAAGCATCAAATCACCTTCCTGTTGTTGTCATTTTTAGGATTGCCAATTCCTGTTAGTTTTAAACGTCCCTACTCATACTATGCCGAAAAAATTTTTACGCAAAACACATCAGTTATATTTTTTGGCATAAAGCGTTGGGTTACATAGAATAAAACAGAAAGGAGCTTAATTTTTTATGGAAAAGTACGAAGATTTATTCAATCCATCCTTTTTAAAAAAAGAAGATAACGCCGTTCAAAAACGGCCTGCCATTCCCTGCGACGCAACGGTAACTATGGCATATATTCCACTGCAGGAAGAAACGGTAACTTACGATGAAGAAAAAGCCCTTAACAACGGCACGCTGTTTCCCTGCCTCAACAAAGAATTTCTGGGAGGTAAAAGGAGATGAAAAAGGATAAAATGATGCGGCGTCTTTCCGCACTTCAGTTTGCGATGTGGGAAATGCGTATCTATCTTGACACTCATCCTGACTGTCCGGAAGCAGAAAAGCTCTTTCGTGAATACCAGGAAAAATACAGTGCGCTGAAGAAAGAATACGAAGCACAATTCGGAGCGCTCACGCTAAACGGCAAAAACAGCGACGACTGGCTCAACGACCCCTGGCCCTGGGACGCTGATTTCTGCGATCAGGACTAATCGGGCAAATTGAAAGGACTTGTTCATATTTTGAACAAGTCCTTTTTTATTTATCTTTAAAACAATCAATAATATCAAGCAATGTTTGAATCTGTTTATTTGATAATCCTTCAACAGATATAACAGAATTTCTTTCAACGCCTAAAAGATAATCTGTTGATACTCCAAATATCTTAGACAATTCAACAATAAACCGCGTAGACGGTACAGAAAGTCCCATTTCCCACGAATTTACACCAGAGCGAGAAATTCCAAGAGTCTTGGCAAGTTCTGCCTGTTTTATGCCACTTCTTTCGCGCAACATCCTTATCCTGTCGGATAGATTAAAAAATTCCTTTTCCAAAACATCACCTCAAAATAAAGATACACTAATTGTCGTGATAATGAATTATCACAATGATAGTTATACTTGACAATATTAAAATTAAATTGTATAATACAGACGTTAAATCATAATATTAATATTTTTTCGAAAGGAGGTATTATTTATATGAAATTATGGGGAATAGGCGCTTATTGGGATAACGTAGACATGACGGGAAATTTTATCGAAAATTCATATGCTCTTTTAGGATGGAATGAAGCAGACGCACCGTCTCTGCACACACTGATGAACGAAATTGCTATAGGAGATATTATCTATATAAAATCATTTGTTAAATCCTCTAAATCATTAAAAATAAAAGCTGTCGGTAAAATAAAAAGCTATGTAAAGCCATTTAAATGCGGCGCACAAATAAAAAAAGGTGTTTCTGTTAAATGGATTTATACCGACAAGTGTGTAATACACAAATTATCCGACAGTGAAATGGTTTATAATGTTTATTCCCTTACTCTGTATAGAGAATATTCTGCAAAAATCATTGAAAAGCTATTGGATTTAATATAATGAAAAGGAGAAAAAAATGAAATCTAAAAAAATAATATCGATTATTCTTGCAGTTATCTTAAACGCTTCAATTTTTATGTGTTCAGAAATTGTATTTGCAAGTTCAAACAGCAAAAGCTCTCTCGGCGCAAGCCAGGCATGTGTCCACCATAGCCTTGCTGACTTTACAGGTGTGCCGGCATGCGTAAATGAAAGCGGCGATTTGCATATATGTGAAAACAATTTTCCTGACAAAAATTTCAGAGAGTATGTTATTGGTAAAACAATCAGTCACAGCAATGCAAATTACATAACCGAAAGTGAAGCACTAAAAGTTAAAGATTTGGCTTTTAGTTATGGATCTAACTATTTTGAAAAAGAACCTGTAAAATCTATAAAAGGAATAGAATTTTTCACACAACTTGCTCAGTTAAGGTGTGAAGGTCATAAAATTGAAGAAATAGATTTAAGCAATAATAAAGAATTAACTCTTTTGATGATTCCTAATAACAAAATTAAAGAACTTGATTTGTCTAAAAACACCAAATTAAAAAATTTAAGCTGCGGTAAAAACGAACTGGAAAAATTAGAAATAAATCATTTAAAACTGAATACGGTAGCATTTTCAGATAATCATATCGCTCAAGTTGACGATTTCCTAAACACAGATATAAAAACTTGGGGAGTAAATGGTGAATACGAGAACGGAAAAGGCTATTATACAGAACGTCAAACAATAAATCTGAAAGCAATACCCACATCAGACGGAAAATGGCTCGTCGATTTGTCTGAAAAAGTAGACAAAGAAAATTTCGGAAGAATTAAAATTATAACTGACGGAGCAGAATATAATGCTAAAACGGGTATAATTACACTTGATAAGTGGTATGATTCCATTGTTTATGATTACTCATATAAAGCAAGAGCATATAGCGAAGATTGGCTAAATGGCAATATGGCTGTAACAGTAAATTTAACCGAGGGGTCGCCAACAGATCTGACAGATAAAGACACTGATAATACAATAGATTCAAATGTTTCGGGTAATAAAGACGAATCAAAAGCTTCCGTAACCGAAAATATCGGAAAAGACGACAGTGCAAAAAGCCCAGACACAGGCAATATTGAAGATTTAATTTATGTTATTCCCGTAATCCTTGTGTTTGTTGGTACAACAACGCTCATGTTTGTTGCTTATTCTAAGAAAAAAACAACTGAATAAAATAAAAAAACGCAGGCACAAAAGTGCCTGCGCTTTCTTTTGCAAAGAAGCCAACCGGTCAGTAATAGCGAGAAAAGACCGGCCCCCATTGCGGTTTCTTTGCCCCGACTTTCGCTAATTCCGCCTTCCTACATAGACAGCCTTCGCAAAAGATTAGTAATCTTGGCCATAGATTACCAACATATACAAAAAATAAATTTCTGCATGAATTTCGGTATTTCCATAATATACCATTTCAGCAAAAAAATCAATAGTTAATTTTTAATAATTATATTAAAATAACGCAAAAATAACTATTATTTTACTTTAACAGACTTTATTTGATAATCACACTTTATCGCGGAAGCGGTGAGCCGTAATAATTCCGTCTTTTACTTCAAGTCTGCAAATTCTCGCGTTGCGGCGGTCGCCCTCAAAACCATCGTCCTCAACGTTTCGCGCGTGGTAAACAGCATACCAAACTCCGTCCTTCTTTATCATGCTGTGGTGGCCTGTGCCCTCTTCCCACTCATTCGCTTTAAGAACGGGCATATATGTATTGTCGTCAGGATATTTTTCAAACTTGATTTTTGTCAGGTCTGTTTCGTCTGTTTTTGCTCTTGCGTAGCCGATGTAGTATGTGGGCTGAAGATAGCAGTTTCCGCTGTACATAACGTACTGCCAGTCGCCCTCTCTGAAATAGAAAGCACCCTCAATAGTGTGCCAGTGCTGACCTTTTTTGTAGCGGTCGCGGCGGAAAATCTCCTCATCAAGAGTAGGCTCTACAACCGTAACGGGATTTCCTTCAGGAGTAAACGGGTCAAGCATTTTGTCAACAACAATATATGTGCCTATTCTCTCCCCTTCAAATCTGTTTGTGGAATAAAAGAGGAAAAGACCGCTTTCGTTTTTAACGATATGAGAGTCTATAGAAAACGGGTGAAGGATCTGCTTAGCGCCTGTAAACGGTCCGAGAGGAGAATCTGAAACAGACACAAACATTGCCTGGTGATGACCGCCCTGGTCAGGCTCGTCTTCGTAATACTCAAAAGAGCAGTACATATAATATTTTCCGTCAAGTTCGATTACAGACGGAGCCCAGAAAGACTCTCCGCCCTCATAAGTAAAGACCTTTCCGTGGAGCTGCCAGTTGCTGAAAAGATCGTCTGAGTAATAGGCGTAAATACCGTCTTCCCCCGTTGTATAAATATAATAAGAGCCGTTGCTCTCCATAACAAACGGGTCTGCCTGTCCTATATAATTTTCTTTTTCTGTTTTTAATAACTGCATAATAAATAAATCTCCTAATAAGAATAGCATAATTATACAACCACTTAACAAAACTTGAAACATATAAGTGATAATTTTCGCATATTTGTTCAATACAGAGTTAATCCGCAATGTTTTGTTGAATTATTTTGTGCAAAGTGCTATAATAAAGTATTGAGGGATAAAAATGAACAAATATAACGAATATCAAAAGGAACTGAGAAATAAAAAGCTGCTTAAAATTCAGTGCATAGCTGTGGCGCTGATAATTGCATTTACTCTAAGCAGCGGCACCGCATTCGCTTACGTAATGCTGGACAACAGCACGCCTTTCAGCAGAATGGTTTATAACAAACTTGAAGCCGCAGTAATATCCGAAGAAGAGGCTCAGGAAGACGAAGAAGAGGACGAAGAGGAAAACAAAGGTTACGTTTTGAGATGCAGATGCGGCAAAACGTACAAATACGACTACCGCCCCGAAAACACCTCCGGCTATTATTGTACAAAATGCGGTTCATCCCTTGAAAACACAACAACAGAAAGCGGCACCGAAGCCGCATGAAAAACGGCAGAAACATCATCTGCCGTTTAATTTTTTCTTAATTGTAAACCTTGATTTTGAAATTTGTTGACATTCCTGTTTTTCTCGTTCATAATACTCAGCGAGGTGAAACAAATGGAACAGACAAACGAAAAACAGAAAAATAAAAAGCCGAAAGTACGCACAATAGATCTTGCTTACATAGGGCTATTTGCCGCGCTGATTGCGGCGTCCGCTCAAATCGCAATACCTATGACGGTTTCCTTTACGCTCCAGACATTCACAATCTGTCTTGCGGCGGGACTGCTGGGCTGGAAAAGAAGCACTCTTTCAGTAATAATCTACATAATCATAGGAATGATCGGACTGCCTGTATTTACCGGCTTTAAAAGCGGAGTTGCTGCAGTAACAGGACCTACCGGCGGCTTTATTGTAGGATTTATATTCACTGCTCTGCTGGCGGGACTTCTTATTGATAAATTCGGTCATGATTTCTGGCAAATGATATTGTTCATGGCTATCGGCGTAATTGCCTGCTACATTTTCGGAACAATCTGGTTTATAATAGCATACAAAGCAACGCTGGCTTCTGCGCTAACAACCTGCGTTGTGCCGTTTATTCTTCCCGACGCCGTAAAGGTTGTCCTTGCGGCAGTGCTTGCCAACAGACTTCGCAGATTTGTCAAATAACGCCCTATTACGACAATATTTCTTATATATTTACAAAAAGACCGTCTCGGTTTAAGCCGAGACGGTCTTTGTTTAATTTATAATATTATATTGACTTTACATGGTCGTAAGCGTCGCAGATCTCCTTGTCGGGAGCCGGAGTGCAAAGCGAAACGATAACGTTTACCAGCAGACCGAAAAGGAAAGCAGGAAGCAGTTCATAGATATTCAGAATATCTGCAAGACCTGCAATGTAATATTTCCAGAGAAATACCATAACAGCGCCTGCAATCATTCCTGCGATTGCGCCGTACTTGTTTGAGCGTTTCCAGAAGAGAGCCAGAAGCATAACAGGACCGAAAGATGCGCCGAAGCCTGCCCAAGCAAAACTTACAATCTTGAATACTGATGAATTCTCATTCCAAGCAAGAATTACACCGATAACAGAAATAACTATAAGTGTAAGGCGGGCAACTATCATCTTTGACTTTGATGAAAGTTTTATGCCGAACAAACCTCCGAGAATATTTTCGCTGACGCCTGAGGAAGCCGCAAGAAGCTGGCTGTCTGCCGTTGACATTGTGCTGGCAAGGATACCAGCAAGTATTACCCCGGCAATGAGAGCAGGAAGAATTCCGTGCTGTGAAAGAAGATTTGCGATTTCAACAATGATAGTCTCTTTATCAGCAAGAGCACCCATTGTATTGTTGGCAACCATTCCAGAGCCTACAACGCCGATAAATACTGCAACGCCCATGGAGATAACTACCCAAACGGTTGCAATACGGCGGGAAGTCTTTATCTTCTTGTCGCTCTCAATAGCCATAAAGCGAAGCAGAATATGGGGCATACCGAAATAGCCGAGACCCCATGCGAATGTTGAGGCTATTGTCAGGGCACTGTACGCTGAGGAGTGCCCCGTTTCAGGATTGAATGTTTCAGTCATTGAAATGTAGCCGGGTATCTTAGAAGCATTGTCAATAACGGCTTCCATTCCACCAGCCTGATTAACGCCGAAAATAAGAACTGCAATAAGAGCAATACTCATTATAATGCTCTGTACAAGGTCTGTTGTTGAAGCGGCTGTAAATCCGCCTGTGGCTGTATAGCCTACGATAACAATAGCGGAAATAATCATTGCAACGTGATAGTCAACACCGAAAATCGTTGCAAACAGCTTACCGCAGGCGGCAAATCCTGACGCTGTATAAGGAACAAAGAATATAATGATAATCAAAGCCGCCATTGCGGTAAGAATATGCTTTTGCTCTTTATAGCGGTTTGTAAAGAAATCAGGAATTGTTATTGCTCCGATATGAGCCGAATAATTTCTCAGTCTGCGGGCAACAATCAGCCAGTTGAAATATGTTCCTACTGCAAGGCCGATAGCCGTCCAGCCTGCGTCCGCAACGCCGGTAAGATATGCAACGCCGGGAAGTCCCATCAACAGCCAGCTTGACATATCGGAAGCTTCAGCACTCATTGCGGTAACAACAGGACCGAGTTTTCGCCCTCCGAGATAAAAATCATCTACCGTATTGTTGCGCTTTGAGCAAACTATTCCGATTGCAAGCATAGCAACAAGATAGACGACGATAGAGATCATAATGCAAATATGCGCGCTTGTCATCTTATCCCTCCAAAAAACAATATGTTAAATAGTACCATATTTAAGTCGCAAAGTAAAGAAAAAAACAGATTACACGGGAATTACGGCGCTTTTAGACCGAAACGCAAAAAAATCAGCCGGGCAAAACCCGGCTGAAATATTTTTAGCTCAGTGCAATATAGAATATGAAATATTCTTAGTTAATATGTCACTTTACGCTCTCCATAAACTTGATAAACTGCTTTTTGCCCTCTTCGTCGCGGGAGAATACGCCGCACTGCTCAAGTATAGCGGCAAACACGGCGCCGATCTCGTCCTGAAGGATTGAGTGGCAGTTTTCTGCCGTAACGGTATATTTGCTTTTTATCATGTCGGCCCATTTCTTGTGCTTTGCGATACGCTCGTCAGAAGCAATATCGGAGCCGTTGACCATTGCGTTTTCCAGCAGTTCCATTTCTGTTTTAAGTCTTGACGGAAGCACAGCAAGACCCATAACTTCAATAAGACCGATATTTTCTTTCTTAATATGTTGGTATTCGGGATGGGGATGATAGTAGCCGTCCGGATACTCATCCGTCGTAATATTGTTACGCAAAACAAGATCCAGTTCAAAAGCGCCGTCTCTGAAACGGGCAATAGGCGTTATTGTATTATGAGGAGTATCATCTGTATAAGCGTAAATAAACGCATCCTCGTCGGTATACTTGCGCCAGTCTCTCAGTATTCTGTCTGCCAGGTCGCATATTTTCTCCGTGTTTTCACTGCGCAGGCGGATTACAGACATCGGCCAGCGGACGATACCTGCCTCAACATCCTCAAAGCCGCTGAAAACAAACGGAGTTTCAACAGGTGCCTTTGCCATAGCGAATGTATAGCAGCCGCCCTGGAAATGCTCGTGGGTCAAAATCGAACCACCGACAATGGGAAGATCGGCATTTGAACCCACAAAATAATGCGGAAACAGTTTAACAAAATCAAAGAGTTTTTCAAAAGCGCTTTTGTCAATTTTCATCGGAGTATGACAGCCGTTGAAAACTATGCAGTGTTCGTTATAATATACATATGGGGAATACTGCAAAAACCAGTCTGAACCGCCCACAGTAATAGGGATTATGCGGTGGTTCTGTCTTGCGGGATGATTGACTCTGCCTGCGTAGCCTTCGTTTTCACGGCAAAGCTGACATTTAGGATATGAACTCTGCTTCATTGAAAGCGCGGCGGCAATTGCTTTCGGGTCTTTCTCAGGCTTTGAAAGATTGATAGTAATGTCAATATCACCGTAAGGAGTTGAAGTTACCCACTTAACGTCGTTTTTAATTCTGTATCCTCTTATGTAATCGCTTTTGCGGCTCAAGCGGTAATAATAATCCGTTGCCGCTTTGGGGCTCTCGGCATAATTACGGCGAAATTCGCGGATAACTTCAGACGGTCTGGGAGTAAGCAGTCCCATAATCTTAGTATCAAAAAGATCGCGGTAAACCACGGAATTTTCACAAAGACCGTTTTCACAGGCGTAATCGAGTATTGACGAGAGTATTTTTTCCAAGTCGATATCAGCGCTTACTTTGCGCTCTTCATAACTGTCCAGAGACAGCGCCTCCAGCAAGCGGTTAACGGCAAAAGCCCTGTCTTCTTCTTCAATAAGATTTTCTTTAACGGCATACTGAACTAACGCCGTAATTGCTTCATAAATATCCATAAGAGCACCGTCCTTCTTAAAATACAGTAATATTATATCAGTTTTAAAGTTTCTTTCAACCGCATTTTACATATTTTACAAACATTATTTTTTCTTTTAATTTACTCCTTACAATTATGTTACAGCAGTCTAAAAAATACTGAAAAAGAGGCGAAATAAATGGACAAAAAATCTGTTTTTGAGTATTTAACAAAAATTCCCAGCGGCAAAGTTGTTACATACTCACAAATTGCCCAGGCACTCGGCAACAAAAAAGCCGCCAGAGCGGTGGGAAATATTCTCCACGCAAACAAAGACCCGAAGAAGTACCCTTGCTACAGAGTTGTAAACGCCAAGGGAGAATTGGCAAAAAATTATGCTTTCGGCGGAGCAGACGGTCAGAAAAAGTTTCTTCAAGCGGAAGGCGTTGAAGTTATAAACGGAAAAGTAGACCTTTCGATATACGGTCTCAGGGTAAAGGATGAATTATAGCGGATTGCACTTCCCGCACCAAAGCGGTATTTGAACATAGAATATAAAAAACGATAAAGGAGCACAACTATGTTCAATTATATAAAGAAACTGCAATACCCGGTTCACATAAAGAACCCTGACCCCAAAGCCGCCATGATAATTCTTACCCAGTACGGCGGCCCTGACGGAGAACTGGGAGCAAGTCTTCGCTATCTTTCACAGCGTTATTCAATGCCGTACCCCGAATTAAAAGGGTTACTGACAGACATCGGTGCAGAACAGCCGCCGATGTCCTTTTCTTTTTCATAAGCTTCAATCTCACGTTTTCCGCTCAGTATACGAGCAGAAAAACTTTGAGGCAGTAAGCGAAATTTCACTTCAAGACATCTGTTAGGATAAACCGTTACGCTTTCCAGCAGAGAACGGAAAAACGCTTCGCTCCATTCTTCTCCACTTAAAATTCGCCGAGCGTAACTCTCTGCAATGCAAAGCCTCTCTTTGTTTTCCGTTTCGCTCTGAACGTTTTTAGCCTCGCTGTACATTTCATAAATAAGTCTGCTGCGCCTTTTGTCAATGCGGCTTTTTGCTTTTATGTACTCTTCTTCCGTAACTTCCCCGGAAAGATAAAGTTTCATCAACCGTTCCTTAGCCTCATTTGTTTTCGCCGTTTTCTCCCGAAGTTTTTGAGCGCCGCCGCAACGGGCCAACACTGTTTCAAGAGCGCTTTTTATTTCATCATAAATATACTGATTGTCATCCGTAATTTCCGATATTATACCGCAAAGAACAGCTTTAATGTCGCTGTCCGCAATAGAACCTGCGCAAGAACATTTTCCAGTGCCGTCTGTACCGCCTTTGCAGACCCATCTTATCTCTTCCCTGCCCTTTTGCCTTAACTTCCTTCGCCTGATAAAAGAGCTGTTACACGCCGCGCATTTTATTTTCCCGGAAAGAGCGTATCTGTTTGCATAGCCGTCTTTTGAAGAAGACGAACCGCAGCGCCTTTGAAGTTCTTTTTGGACACTGTCAAAAATCTCTTTTGAAATAATCGGCTGATGGTGTGAAACTATTGTTACCTTTTCAATCTTTCCGTCGTTGCGCTTTTTCGCATGGGTAAGATAATCAGGAGTATATGTTTTTTGCTGGATTAAGTCTCCGCAGTATTTCTCATTTTTAAGAATACGCAGTACGGCTGTGTGAGACCAGGATTTCATTCTCGGCGACAGCGCCACCCCTTCAGTCTGAAATTCAGCCGCTATTCTGTGGGCGCCTTTTCCGTTTTGGAGAAATTCGTAAAAAATTCTTCTCACAATCTGAGCCTCATTTTCGTTTACGGTAAGAACACCGTTTTCAAGATTATATCCAAATGGCTGAAGCCCAAAAACAACGCCTCTTTCCATGCTTCGCCGTTGACCCCATTTAACTCGCTGAGACGTTTTTCTGCTCTCCTCCTGAGCAATGGAAGCGAGAATTGTAAGCCTCAGTTCCGCGTCGCTGTCAAGGGTATTTATACCGTCGTTTATGAAGATTACCCCAACGCCGATTTCCCGAAGCCGTCTTGTATACTTGATGCTGTCAAGTGTATTGCGGGCAAAACGGCTTATTTCTTTTGTTAAAATCAGATCAAAACAACCTTTCTCAGCGTCCTCCAGCATTTGATTAAAAGCATTTCTGTTTTTCGTTGTCGTTCCGCTTAACCCCTCGTCGGCATAAATATCATAAAGTTTCCAGCCGTCATGTCGGCTTATGTAATCATCAAAATACATTTGCTGATTTTGCAGAGAATTCGCCTGGTCAAGACTGTCTGTAGAAACGCGGCAGTAAGCGGCGACACTGATTACGTCACAGTTCAAAACCATCACCGCATTTCTTATGCTTTCTTGAGCATATGCCAATGCACTCCTCATATTGAGCCCGGCTTATAAGTCCCTGCTCTCTCAAAGCCGCAAACGCACCCTCTTCAATTTTAAACGCAAATTCATCGGAAGCCTTAATCTTGTTTTCTTTCGGCTTTAAAATAATTTTTGTTATCATAGCAACTCCTCCACTGAATTTTATGTCGCGGGTTCTGCTATATATAACAAAAAGCGGAGCATATGCTCCGCTTAAGACACTGTTTCAAATTCCTGTTCAAATATTATTTCACCGCTGTGAATAGGCTTTAATTTTTCTCCTAGAATTGGTTTCATTATATCGTACGCTTCCTGCCCGGTGCAGTGACCCGTATAAAACACAGTGGGCATTTTTGCCAGTTCTTTTGCCGTTTGTTCAATATCGCTTATATCCTCGCGGCTGAGAGGCGTGCTGTGTATCATATGAAAACCGCTTACCACCGCATCCGGAAAGCCTCCAAAGCGTTCTTTGTAAGCCTCGATAATATTAAGAATTCCGTTATGCGCACAGCCTGAAAGAAGATAGTTTTTGCCATGCTCACTTATAACAAGATACTGCTCATGGCAAAAGTCATCCTGAACGACGCTTCCGTTTTGCTTTAGTTTCAGCGCCATGTTGCCTTTCGGCCAAAGTTTTCTGCCTGTAACGCCTGTAAAAACAAAAAGGATGTCATCAATGTTGTAATCCCCATCCATCATTTTCACCTGGGTCAGGCTTACAATCTCCGGGTCAATGCCGATATTCTTTTCGCCGCCGTCTTCCAAAAGGCGGCAATGCTCCTGCGCCGCAGTCTTCTGCATATAAATCGGTGCGTTTGGGTTTATTCTGCTAAAAGCAATAATTCCGCCTGAATGGTCATAATGGCCGTGGCTGAGAACAACGGTGTCAACGCTTTTCAGGTCAACTCCAAGCGTTTTCGCATTGGCGGCAAAAGCGTCAGTTGCACCGGTGTCCAGCAGTAAATGGTGATTTTCACTTTCCACATAAACACTCAGCCCGTGCTCATATAAAATTCTGCTGTCTTTTGAAGGAGTATCCTCTGCAAGAGTTATCATTTTCATATTCTTACACCTCTTTCGGTTTATATATTTTACCACACAATGCTAATAACGTAAAGTTTGTTTTTGGCATATGCCGAAAACAGTTATTGACATATGCCGGTAATGATACTATAATTCAATTGTGTGTAAACGTGAACGGAGGTGGGTCAAAAAAATGCCAAGGCCATGCAAAAGGCGGCGCATATGCGCAAAACCGATATGCTGTAAATTTTCACCGGAAAACGGCAAAAAACACAGCATGGATTGCATAGTTATGACTCTTGACGAATACGAAGCAATCCGCCTTATTGACTATGAGGGTCTTACCCAGGAGCAGTGCGCAAAGCAGATGAGCGTTTCCCGAACGACTGCCCAATCCGTTTACTCAAGCGCCAGACGAAAAACAGCCCGATGCCTTGTTGAAGGCGCCGAACTTAAAATTGACGGCGGAGATTACTTTCTCTGCGACGGCAGCGCTGAAAAATGCCGCGCTGACAAAACACATCAGCCAAGATGTGCCTGTTCAAAAGCCGCCGCCTGGGGCAAAAAAGAATAAATTATTTTTTCAAAAGGAGACAATATAATGAAAATAGCTGTTACTTATGAAAACGGTGCTGTTTTCCAGCACTTCGGCCATTGCAAAAATTTCAAATTCTATGAAGTTGAGGGAAATGAAATAAAAGACGCTCGCATCGTTAGCGCTCTGGGAAGCGGCCACGGAGCACTGGCAGGATTTCTCAAACTAAACGGTGCCGACGTTCTTATCTGCGGCGGAATAGGCGGCGGAGCAAGAACTGCCCTGAGCCAGGCAGGCATTGAACTTTATCCGGGAGTTACAGGAAGTGCCGACGAAAGCGTAATTGCTTTCCTTAACGGCAAACTGAACTACAACCCGGATACTCTCTGCAATCACCACCACGAGGGCGAATACCACTGCGGCGGCCACACCTGCGGCGAAGACAAACACGGCTGTTCGGGCAACAACTGATTTAAAACTGCCACGGAAGTGAATTTTATGACATTTGAAAACTTTTTCCCTTTCTGGAGCAAACTTTCGCAAGACGAACAGAAAGCACTTAGCCAAAGCGCAAAAGAAAGAGAATATAAAAAAGGATGCATAGTTTCAGGGGACAAAACCCAGTGCACAGGACTGCTGACAGTCGTTTCAGGTCAGTTAAGGGCATACGTTATTACCGACGAGGGCAAGGAGATAACGCTCTACCGCCTTTTTGAACGCGACATTTGTTTGTTCTCCGCTTCATGTATGTTAAACAGCATACAGTTTGACATTATGATAGAAGCGCTGGAAGATACAAAAGTTTATGTTATTCCCGCTGATGTTTACAAGCGGCTTATGGAGCGCTCTGCCCCGGTAGCGAATTACACAAACGAACTGATGGCTTCACGTTTTTCAGACGTTATGTGGATAATGGACCAGATACTGAGCAAAAAACTTGACGGGCGGCTGGCGGCACTTCTTATTGAGGAAGAGGACCTTGCAGGCGGCGACACGCTTTCCGCCACTCACGAACAGCTGGCAAACCACCTGGGAAGCGCGCGGGAAGTGATAACCAGAATGCTGCGCTACTTTCAAAGCGAAGGCATAGTAAAACTTACGCGAGGCAAAATACAGATTACCGACCGAAACCGTCTCGAAGAAATGGCTCATGACAGCATAAGATAAAAAACAGACAGACTGCAAAACCCGCAGTCTGTCTGTTTCTTTGATATTGTATATTTAAATCAACAAGGTTAGGACTTAAAAATTGTCCAAGCCTTTATTTTTTAGGAATTCATTCAGCACAGCAATATCTCTCGCCTGCAAAAAACGTCTTTGAATGTTGTCATAAAAAGGTTCTTTGATCAGTTTTATTACATCATCAAGCGAATACCAATTTACAGTTGTTTTGTGCTTTTTCTCAGCCTCCGTAAATACGGGTCTGAGCTCTGTATCGTTTGTCCTAACAAAGAAATAATAAGATATCTGGGTATAATCGCAATATGCTCTGTTTTCTTTAACGAACCCCAGTTCTTCAATAGCACTGCAATTACATCCCGTTTCTTCTTTAATTTCACGTTTCAGAGCTTCTAATATATCCTCCGCTTTTTCTACCCCTCCTCCGGGAAAAGAATAAAAATCGAAATCATCGCTGTACATAATAGCAAACAGATTGTTCGTATTCTTCAGTATTGCTCTTGCCGTAATCCGTGGTTCTGCGTTAGAATAACCATCTTTATTTAATATATCCATGTCAGTTATTTCAGCAATTTGTTTCATGATAATTTACCCTATTATTTTGTTATATTTCCATGCCGTAATAATCCACGTTGATTTTTGTGCCGTCAGGACAAACTTCGCAAGAAGATTTAATATATTCTTTAAATCCGTATTTATGATAGATCATTTGGTTCTTTTTGTCTTCAGGCTCAACACCTAATGTAACTTTTTTATATCCTCTTTGTTTCAAATCGTCAACCATGAAATTAAAAAGCCTTGAGAAAAAGCCTTTTCCCTGATATTTTTTAACAGTTCTGAAAGCACACAGATACGCCGTATTTTCGTCTACAAGACGATCGCTGTTCTGAACCTCGTTTTTGTCTAAAACTGCTGTAGCTTCAGATATTATTTTTTCGTTAAGAACGCCGAAATAAACAATGCTCCTGCCCTCTTTTGAGCGCTGAATAGCTTCGTTTTTCCAGACAATCCAGTTTTCATCATTCTTATGAATTGCAATTTCATAATCCCATTTTTCATTTATTTCTTCCGCAGAAGCAATTTTGCAAACATACTCATTCATAAATATATTTTCCGCCGCATTTATCATTAGTTATATTTCAAATATTCATCAATAAAAATCATAACACAGTCAAAAACATTTTACAACTAGCGTTATTAAAAGCGGCAAATATACAATTAATCACTGTTTTTATTACAGTCGTTGTTTTTTTAACACCTATATTGTATAATCAAAATGAGAATAAATTTAGGGGTGAGGTTATGAAAAAATCAGTGAAATATTTATCTTTAGTGCTGTCTTTGGTTTTTATAGTTCTCTGCTTTACGGGATGCGGCGGTGCCGGAAGCACAGAAGCCATTCTTGAGCCTATTGAGGGCGACGCGCTGAACTTTGACGACAGCAACGGAGTATCTGTTCACGACCCGTCAATTTACAAATCAAAAGACGGTACTTATTATGTAACAGGTTCTCATATTGCGTCTGCCAAAAGCAATGACCTTATCAACTGGGAAACGATAAGTTCAGGAGTATTTGACAGCAACAGAACGCTTGTTAAAGAAGGCTCCACGCTGAGAGAAAGTTACCAAAAGGCATTCGCCTGGTGCGACGGCGCTCAACGGCTTTTTGAAAAAAGCGAAGACGAATGGGAAACTAACGTTTGGGCGTCTGACGTTATCTATAACGAAGCCATGGGCAAATACTGCTACTACGCCTGCTCATCAGTTTGGGGAACAACGGCGTCTGTAATATGGCTTGCAGTTTCAGACAGTCCTGAAGGCACGTTTCAGTTTGTTGACACAATGATCTACAGCGGTTTCAGCAAAAGGACAACGCTTACCGGCAAGCCGAAAAATCAGCTTCACTACTCCTTTACAAACATTAACGACCTTATTGAAAACGGAACATTCACAAAGGAAGAAGTAGAGGAAAAGGACTGGTTTGACAGCGACGGAAATTACGACTGCTCCTACGGCAAATATCCAAACGCTATTGACCCCGCCGCGTTTTATGATAAAGACGGCAATCTATGGATGGCTTACGGCTCTTACAGCGGCGGCATTTATATCGTTCCTCTTATTGAGGAAACAGGTATGCCGGATTACGCTTCAATGCGCAATACTGAAGGTTACGATATTTACTTCGGAAAACAGCTTTCCTGCACCAACGAGACAACTGAAGGAACAGGAGAAGGCCCGTTCATCGTTTACGATAATCAGAGCGGATATTACTATATGTTTCTCACATACGGCGGGCTCGGAGCGCTTGACGGCTACAATATCCGCGAATACAGAAGCGAAAATCCCGACGGTCCGTATACAGACCTTGCAGGAAACAAGGCGACGGATATGGTAAGCACCGGAACAAAAATCATTGGCAACTATCAGTTTTCCTTTGACGATACTGCAAAGCTGTCACCGGGTCATTCTTCATGCCTTGTTGACGACGACGGCAGAATTTATCAGGTATATCACCAGCGGTATAACGACGGCGAAGGCGCTTTCCACAATGTGCAGGTTCACCAGATGATCAGAACTGCCAACGGCTGGCTGACGATGCTTCCCCTCTCATATAACGGAGAAAAAGCAAAAGCAGTCACAAATTCAGATATAAACGGAGAATACGAAGCAATTTTCTTTTCAGCTGATACCAAAAAAGCCGGCGACTGGTCAACGATAGCAGATACTATCGAGCCTGTTTCAACCGCTGAAATAAAAGACGGAAAAATAACTATTGGCTCAAAGGAATACGATTTAAATCTCGGCAACAACTCATACACGTTCACACTGAATATTGACGGCGAAACATTTTACGGAGCATTTTGCAGCGGCACACAAAACGGCAAAAAAATTATGACAATGTCCGCCGTTTCTGACAGCAACAGAACCCTATGGGCAGTCGCAAAACAAGGATGATTTGAGGAAATTTCAATAGAAATAATAAAGCACAATGTATAAAACATACATTGTGCTTTTCTTTTTTATTTGAGTTTTTCCGCCCACTCTTTTTCTCTGAAGCCTGTCAATATTACTTTGTCCGATACGATAAGCGGGCGCTTAACGAGCATACCGTCTGAAGCAAGAAGTTTAAGCTGTTCGTCTTCGCTCATTGACGGCAGTTTATCCTTCAGTCCCATTGACCTGTAAAGCATTCCGCTGGTATTAAAAAATCTTTTCAGTTCAAGACCGCTTTGGTTATACCACATTTTTAATTCTTCATATGTGGGGTTATCTTCAATAATATGTCTGTCAGTATATTCCACTGAATTCTCATCAAGCCACTTCTTCGCCTTTTGGCACGTGGAACATTTTGGATATTCAATAAAAAGCATAATTTTTCTCCTTTATAATTAATTGATGTTAGGATTTATACAAACAAATGTATAACCAGATACACGGATAAAGCCACAGCTATTATGGCTATAACTACAAATGACAAAACATCCCTTGTCTCTGTTTTTTTCTTTTTATCCTTGATAATAGTTATTAATATCGACAATGTTTTGAATAACATTTCAATAACAAAAAGAAGCATTATTAGAATAAGCGGTATCTTATCGTTTAACGTGTAAAGCATAATACCGCCGCGCTTCCAAAAGCTAAACTTAAAGGGCTCGCAGGGAATTGAAGGAACAATCTGTAAGATTACAAACACAATAACCAAAACTGCCTGAATTATATATGTAATTAAACTAAAGAGTGAAAGTTTGTTTCGGTCGCTTTCGCTAATACTGTCTTTGTTTTTACGGCTTGGCTTTGCAATAAGCAATCGTGCCAAAAAATCGTTCTTTACAGTAATATATTTTGCGTTAGGTTTATTTGGATCATATGAAAAATAGATACGGGAAAACTCAAAGCACCCCCACAACAATACTATAAAAGATACTATTTTAATTACTTCATCAAAGTTATCCATCTTTTCTCAATCCCTCAAAACATCATTTCTTTAATTAAATCATAACCTGTCTCAGAATAAATTTCAAGTGTTTACTTTGATTATATTTAAAAAGGAATTTTCAGCCGGTATAGGCACATTTCCATTTATCTGTCTTTGCACGCAATGTGATTATAAAAAAAGAACTTATGTTTCCATAAGCTCTTTTAAATCATCCTTTGTATCAACATCAAATATTTCATATTCATTATCTGCATTAACACAAATTGTTTTCAAACCGCTTTTATTAATAGCGTCAAGTCCGCTTTCGCCTTTTTTGATATTCGCAAGATACTTAAAGGCACTTTCAGGAAATATTACGGGACTTGCACAGACATTATTGTATCCAAGACGAATTATACAATTATTGTAAGAAAACGAAAGCAGTAATTTTTCAGCGCTCTTTTCACTGACTAACGGTTGGTCGCCGTTTAAAAACATTACTCCGTTTGAATTTTCTGCATATTTTAATGCTAATTTTATAGCATCGCTTTTATCTTCAAAAGAATGAAAAACACAGTCTATATTTTTTTCTTTGCAAATTTCCGAAATTTCTTTATGGACAGTCACCACAACCGACTTAGAAAACAAAGGACTTTTTGCTAAATTTATCGAATATTCAATAAGTTTTTTATCAAAAAGAGTTGATAACAATTTATTTTCTTTTCCAAATCGTTTTGACTGCCCCGACGCCATTACAACGCAGGTAACTCGCGGTAATTTTTCATCTAAATCACAAACAAACACATTTTCATCATTTACAATTCTATTGAAAAATTCGGAATTTTGTTTTCTTAAAACAAGAACGCACTTTTTTGTTTTCATCAATTTTTCAACTGCGTCTTGATACTCTGTTACAGAGTTTTCCACATAGCCTATCTCATCGATTACACACCATTTGTTACTGCTGTTGATACATTTTTCAATCTCGTTAACACATCTTTTTGAAAATGTGTCTTCCACTATTTTCATTTTGCATCTTTCAGTTTCAACAGAAGCGTCATAAGTTGCGACTACAAATTCCGGGCAGTAATTCGTTTTAAAAAGCACGCACTGTTTTTTCTTTGCATAAGTGGTAATTTGGTCAACGCCCTCACTTTTTATGCTTTTTAAAAGCTCTTGCACCAAGGTGGTTTTCCCGCTGTTTACAGCGCCGGTTACAACAAGATGAGTTTTGTTACTGCTGAGCAAAATATCTATTATAGATTTCTTGTGAAGACTTGCGACATTCATCTGCATATTTTTCATACTTATCTATAAACTCCCTTGCCTCATTTGAAAGCACGCTGCCTCCGCCGCCTTTGCCGCCTATTGATTTTTCGCAAAGTTTAAAACCCAGTTCCTTTTCTGCTTTGTCAAGAAGCTGCAATGCCTTTGTGTAAGCCATATTCATCTCCATTGACGCTTTTCTTAACGAACCGAGTTTGTCTATATTTTTAAGCAACTCGTAGGGTCCTTGACCGAAAAATTTTTCACCGCTGTCAGAGCAGATATAAATTTTAATATCACATTTCATAACTTTTCACCGAATTAACAACAAGGAAATATGGCGTATCTATCAAGTGCTTTTACTACTTTTACACCGCAAAACGCTTTGCTCATCACTTTTTCAATTTCAGCTTGGCTGTCAGTTTTTGTATCTATTATCCCTGCGCATTTACCTTCTGAAATTACAATTACTTTTTTACAAGAATAAAGAGCAAGCATAGGGTCGTGAAGTGTTACTAATCCTGTAACGCCCTTTTCTTTTGCTATGCCTGAAAGCAATTTCATAGTTGAATAACGATTGACAATATCAAGAGCGCTGTCCGGCTCATCCAAAAGCCATAGTTTTGTATCTTCAGCCACAGTTCGTGCTATAATACAAAGCTGTTGCTGACCTGCGCTTAAAGTAGAGTAATTTCTTTCACCGAAATTTTCGAGACCCACAAAATTCAATGCGTTTTCTGCTTTTTGAATTTGTGAAGAAGAAGGGCTTTCAAACATTGATAATCTTGAATTAAATGCAGACAAAACAACATCTAAAACGCTCATATCCTCTGAAACGCCTGTTTTTTGAGGTATGTAGCTTATAAGTCTTGATTTTTCTTTTAAAGACAGAGTTCTTATATCGTTATTTTCAAAGATTATTTCCCCGCTGCTGTCAATCAGCTGAGAAACGGCTTTCAACAAAGTTGTTTTTCCGCAGCCATTTTGACCTACTACCGCACACAATCCGTCAACAGAAAAAGAAAGATTTTCCAGCACCTTATTATTTCCGTAGGATACTGACAAATTATTAATTTTCAACTGATTTTCATTACTCATAATTTTTCTTCCTAACAAGAAGATACACTAAAAACGGCGCTCCGACCAGTGAAGTAAATATACTTAAAGGCAGTTCGCTTTCCGTAACACTTCTTGCAAAAATATCTGCCGCAAGCATAGTAATTACACCCACAAGGGCAGAGCAGAACATTGTTGATTTTTTATTAGTTTTCATCAACATTCTTGCAATATGAGGCGCAATCAAACCCACAAAACTTATCAATCCTGTGGCGCTGATTACACTTGCTACTGCGAGAGTTGAAACTATCAAAACAATTCTTCTCATTTTAGGAACGTTGACGCCTAAAAGTTCCGCCTCCTCGCTATTGTAGGACAAAAGCAAAATTTGGCGATGAAGTGCAAAAAGCAGTATTACACAAGCGATGCCGACCACTGCCATAGGAATAAGGCTGTTGACAGTAATTGCATTAAGACTGCCCATTATCCAATATTCTATTGAGGCAAGTTGTTTTTCAGGGTCGGCAGATAATTTCAGCACCATTAAAATCATCTGAAAAAACGCGTTAACCGCCACCCCTGCCAAAACGATTGTTGAGGTGGATTTACTTTTTATTGCCGAGCAAATTGCCAAGCTTACTGTTACTGCTATCATTCCGCCTGCAAATGCCCCGACAGTAGTTGCAATTGCAGTGGAAGACAAAAACAAAATTGCAAAGGCTGCACCGCTGCTTGCCCCTGAGGCTACACCGATTATATCAGGTGACGCCAAAGGGTTTTTAAACACAGTTTGATAGGCGTAACCGGAAACAGAAAGCACTGTGCCTGCCACAACGCAGGCAACTGTTCGCGGAACTCTTAAAGTGAAAAACACATTTTTATGCAGTTCATTTGAGTTTAACAATTCGCTTAGTGACAAATCGAACTTGCCCACTAATAACGACAACAGAAAAAGTAAAATTCCAAAACAAAACAAAATAACTATTAGTATTTTGCTGTTTTTAATTTTCAGTTTGCTCATAAATCAATCTAAAAGAGAAGTATCTGCTTCAAAGCCGTAGAATTTGGAGTAAAAATCTTTTGTTTCTTTTGCTAAATAGTCTTTATCAATAGCATTTTTATGAATTTTACTTGCAATGAAAATACTGCCAAGGAAGTTTGACGGAACAGGTGAATCCCAAGATTCAAATTCGCTTGGAATTTTGTAGACATTCTTATTTTTAACCGCGTCTAATGATGAAAGGTTTTTATCATTAAGAATATCATCAACTGTGTATTCGGCATCAGATGCAACGATTATATATTCCGGATTCCAAGAAATAAGCTGTTCATAAGAAACCTCTGCCCAATAGGTATCTTCAATTTCTTTTGCAACATTTACTGCCTTCGCATTTTCAATAAGACTGTTTTGGTACATTTTTGCACCGGCAGTTGAAAGATAAGAACTGTTGCCTGCAAAATAAACGGTAGGTGCGTCAGCATCCTTTAATTTGTCGTTTAAAGTCTGAATAGAATTATTGGAATATTCGATAATCTCATTTCCTACTTCAGTACAGTTCAATGCAGTGGACAATATTTCCACTGTTTCCTGCATAAGTTCTGTGCTTTCAGGATTTACAACTATTGCGGTTATTCCCAACTTCTCTAATGATTCTACAACGTCTTTAAGTTTTAAAGGAAGAATAACAACATCTGGATTAAGAGAGGCGCACTGCTCCAAATCAAACTGCTTTGCAGTGCCTACTGACGGAAGAGAAACAATTTCCTTTGCGCTAAGCGCGTAAATATTTCTTTTGTCAGCCTTAGCCTCTATACCTACAAGCTTGTCCTCTTGGCCGAGTGAAATTAAAATTGATGTGGCAATGTAGTAACCGCTGACTATTGTTTCAGGCTCTTTTTCGATAACTACTTCCCTGCCCGCCTGGTCAGTAATTGTAACAGGATAAGTAACCTGTTTGTCTGCAACAGCAGAGTTTTCAGTGGCATTGCTTGCATTCTGTTCTTGCTGTGTGTTTGAGCAACCTGCGAAACTGAATGTTAAAACGATTGCTACAAATAACGCTAATAATTTTTTCATTTTTCATTCTCCTATCGTTATAGTTTTGAAACTACAATGGATTATAACACAAAAATATGTTATAAACAATATAGTAACAGATACTTAAAACAATGGATTATCGCAGTGAAACAGAGGTATATTATGTTTACAGCAAAGAATTTTGTATCACCTGATACAATAGAAGAGGCTTATAAGCTTAATCAAAAAAGGTCAAACAAAATTGTCGGCGGTATGCTTTGGCTTAAAATGAGCAAGCAAAATTATGACACAATCATTGACCTTTCAAAATTAGGGCTTGATAAAATTAAAGAAAATGACAACTGTTTTGAGATAGGCGCATATGTAACTTTAAGAGATATTGAAACACACACTCAGTTAAACAACTGCTTTAACAACGCACTTAGGGATGCAGTAAAATCAATAGTAGGAGTTCAGTTTAGAAACTGCGCCACAGTCGGCGGAAGTATTTTTGGCCGATATGGTTTTTCAGATGTTTTAAGTGTATTCTTGTCTTTAGACACTACTGTTGTGTTGTACAAAAGAGGAGAAATCCCTCTCGAAGAATTTATAAAAATGCCTTTTGACAATGATATTTTAATGAAAATCAAAGTTGCAAAAAACGGCAGAAAGTGCTTTTATCAATCCGTAAGAAATAGCAAAACCGATTTTCCGGTATTAACTTGTGCAAGTTCTGTTTTAGATAATAAGATCAGACTTGTTTTTGGTGCAAGACCGTTTAACGCAAGTAAAGTTGAATACGACTTTGATTTAAACAGCAATTCAAATTTACTTGAAGATTTGGCAGAAAAAATCGCTGAAAATGTAAAAGAGGAAATTAAAGTTTATTCAAATATGCGGGGCAGTAAAGAATACAGGGCTCACCTTGCAGGCGTTCTCAGCAAAAGAGCAGTGTTGGAATTAGGAGGTGCAAAATAATGCAAATTTCAATTAAATTAAACGGCAAAACTGTTAACGACAATATTGATACAGATATGCTTTTAATTGATTTTGTAAGAAAGCACGGTTGTTTAAGTGTAAAGCGAGGCTGCGACACTTCCAACTGCGGACTTTGCACCGTTTTTCTTGATAACAAGCCTGTTTTGTCCTGTTCGGTTCTTGCTGTGAAAGCAAACGGAAAAGAAGTTACTACCCTTGAGGGACTTCAGGAAGAGGCAAGAGATTTTGGCCAGTTTATTGCCGAACAAGGTGCGGAGCAGTGCGGATTTTGCAATCCGGGATTTATTATGAACACCATTGCGCTTTTAAGAGAAAATCCAAATCCCACAGACGAAGAAATCAAAGAGTACCTTGCAGGTAATCTTTGCAGATGCTCAGGATACGAAGGTCAGCTTAGAGGTATAAAGAACTTTTTAAAGAGAAGGGACGAAAAGGCACAAAATGAAATCTGTTAATAAACCTATAAAAAAGATTGACTCAATGCAGCTTGTTACGGGACAACCGGTTTACACAGAAGATATTGCGCCGTCAAACTGCCTTGTTGTTAAACTGCTGAGAAGTCCTCACGCAAATGCAATAATAAAATCTATAAATACAGATATTGCAAAAAAAGTTATCGGCATTGAGGCTGTTTATACATACAAAGACATTCCCGAAAATGCAAGAAGATTTACTCTTGCAGGCCAGACATACCCTGAACCGAGCCCATATGACAGATTACTGCTGGACAAACATGTTCGTTTTGTAGGAGATGTTGTGGCAATTGTTGCAGGAACAGACGAAAAATACGTTAACAAGGCTTTAAAGTTAATCAAGGTAGAATACGAAGTTCTTGAGCCGATTTTAGATTTTCACAAGGCGCTTGACAATAAAATTCTTGTTCATCCTGAAGACAACTGGGAGTCTTTATGCCCTGTCGGAGCAGACAACAAGAGAAATCTTTGTGCCCACGAGGTTTGCGAAAACGGTAATGTTGACGAGGTTTTAAACTCTTGCGATATTGTAATTGACCGAGTATATCACACAAGAGCAAACCAACAAACGATGATGGAAACATTCAGAACTTTCTGCACTATTGACACTTACGGCAGACTTAATGTGGTTAGTTCTACTCAAATTGTATTTCATTGCAGAAGAATAATCGCAAATGCGCTTGGTATTCCTAAATCAAAAATAAGAGTATCAAAGCCGAGAATCGGCGGCGGCTTCGGTGCAAAGCAAAGTTCCGTTTCAGAAATATATCCTGCATTCGTAACCTGGAAAACCAAAAAGCCGTCAATGTTAATTTTCACGAGAACTGAGTCTATGATCGCGTCTTCTCCAAGACATGAAATGGAAATGCATGTTAGACTTGGCGCAATGAATGACGGAACAATCAGAGCCATTGACCTTTACACTTTATCTAACACAGGCGCATACGGCGAACACGGGCCCACTACCGTTGGATTAACGGGTCACAAGTCAATTCCCCTGTACGGAAAATGCGAGGCATTCAAGTTTAGTTACGATGTAGTTTACACAAATGTAATGTCAGCAGGTGCTTATCGCGGTTACGGCGCCACCCAGGGACTTTTTGCAGTTGAGTCAGCAGTAAATGAACTTGCTCATAAACTTTCAATGGACCCGTTTGATTTAAGAATAAAGAACATTATTCACCAAGGGGATGTAATGCCTGCATACTACAACGAAACAAACACAAGCTGTGCCCTGGACAGATGCCTTGACAGAGTACGCCAAATGATAGATTGGGACAACAAATATCCATTCAAAAAGATCAGCGACACTAAAATTCGCAGTGTGGGAATGGGCATGGCAATGCAGGGCTCTGGTATCAGCAATGTGGATGTTGGTTCTGCAACAATCAAACTCGGCGACGAAGGTATATATAACCTTATAATCGGTGCGGCGGATATGGGTACAGGCTGCGACACTATTTTAGCTCAAATTGCCTGTGAAGTTCTCGAATGCCCAATTGAACAGATTTCAGTTTCAGGTGCAGATACAGACAATTCTCCGTATGACTCCGGCTCTTATGCATCAAGCACAACTTTCGTTACCGGCAAAGCAGTTGAACTGTGCGCTATTGAGTTAAGAAAGAGAATTTGCAAAATCGGCGCCAAACTTTTAAACTGCAATGAAGATGAAACAGAATTCAACGGCAAGGCAGTTATTTGTAACACTGATAACAGCAGTGTTTCGCTGGAAGATATTGCAACATCATCTATGTGCGGAAACGATATTGCCCTTGAGGTAACAAAATCTAACACCTCGCCCACATCTCCGCCTCCCTTTATGGTTGGTGCGGCAGAACTTGAAACAGATATTGAAACAGGTGAAACTACCGTAGTTAATTACTGTGCGGCAGTAGACTGCGGAACTCCTATAAATCCAAACCTTGCCAGAGTTCAGGCAGAGGGCGGAATTTTGCAGGGTATCGGAATGGTGCTTACAGAAAATATCACCTATGATAGTAAAGGAAAACTCTTTGAAAACTCTTTAATGCAATACAAAATTCCGACCCGTATGGATATTGGTAAGATCAGCGTTGAATTTGAAAGCAGTTACGAAAACAGGGGTCCGTTTGGTGCTAAATCAATAGGAGAAGTTGTTATAAACACTCCCCTTCCTGCTGTAACTGATGCTTTATTTAACGCAACAGGTCACAGATTTACAACTCTTCCTGTTACTCCTGAGCAAATTGCAATGAATATGGATAAATAAAACATAAAAGGATGCGAAACAAATCGCATCCTTTTTATTTATATCCAGTTGTAATCGCCGCCTGTCAAAGCAAGGCTTAATAATGCGTCCGTTTTTTTGATTTCTTCATTACCTTCAATAACTTTAATTAACTTTGCACTTTCTTTTACAGCGGGCATTTCATCGTCAGGTCCTATTTCCATATCAGTCTGTTCACCGCAATATGGGCAAACCATATACGGAACTACTTTTTCATCTAAAAATCTTTGACAGCAATCTGCACATTCATAAAAGCCGCATATTTCTGCGTCATCATTAACATAATACATATTTTACCTCTTAGTTCTTTTCATTATTTTTGAAATATTCTTTAAGCAATGCGATACTTTCTTCGCGAAGAACACCGCCTACCACCTGAGGCGCATAGTGTGAATTTTCAAAAACAGTTTTACTGCATTCACTGCCAGTACTACCTATAATTTCGCAAAGGTCAATATCGCTTGCGCCGTATACAAGTTTACCGAGTTTTGCCCAAACCATCGCACCGCTGCACATATAACAAGGCTCGCAGCTTGAATATAATGTATATTCGCTCAAGTCTGTAATACCTGTTTCCTGTGTAAATCTGCGAATTAGTCCAATTTCTGCGTGTTCGGTATAATCTTTATTGGTATAAATCTGATTTTCATTTTTATAAACTATCTCGCCATTCTTTACAAGAACTGCTCCAAAAGGCTCATTGCCGTGTTCAACTGCTTTTTTGGCTGTCTCAATGGCCTCTTTCATAAATTTAGTATCCATACTGCCTCTTATTTATTATTTTTCTATTGATTATAATACATTACTGTATTTATATCAATATTTTAATCCATGGTTTAAGCGCACAAAAGGTCAATTGTGGGTCTTCGGCAGGTACAGAGGAACTGGGACATCTTGAGATGATCGGTGCAATCGTTCACCAGCTGACGCAAAATCTAACAGACGACCAGATTGAAAACAGTGCTTTTGCGCCGTATTTTGTTGACCACACAAACGCTGTTTATCCCCAGGCGGCAGGCGGAACTCCCTGGAGCGCCGCTTCAATGCAGGTAACAGGTGACCCGATTGCAGATCTTAACGAGAACCTGGCGGCGGAGCAAAAGGCAAGAGTAACCTATGATAATATTCTCCGCCTTGTAGACGACCCCGATATTATTGAGCCGATTAAGTTCCTGCGCGAGCGAGAAATAGTCCACTACCAGCGCTTTGGTGAAGGTCTGCGCCTTGTGACCGACAGGCTCAACAGCAAGAACTACTATATGACCAATCCGGCATTTGACAAATAAGAAAATACTCACCACCTTTGCCTGTGAAAACAAACGAGTGCCGAGAATTATCTTTCCCGATGTTTACATCATTCATGAACTATATCCC
>URGA01000004.1 GCA_900547275.1 uncultured Oscillospiraceae bacterium
TGAGAACGGCGATTGCTGCTGCTAATGCTACTGACATAATTGTTTTCTCCTTTGTAAATTATTTTTATATTTATTAATCCTCGATGGCTTCCTGAACGTACAGAGATGTTAAAAATACAAAAACATACGCCTGAATGAAGCCGTCGAAAATATCAAAGTAAAGGCTTAAAGCCACTGGGATACCTACCGGAACTACCGCTTCGATAAGTTTCATGATGATGTACGCTCCGATAATGTTACCGAAAAGTCGGAAACAAAGCGACATAGGCTTGATAATAAGCTCAAGCAGATTTATAGGAAGAACGATTGCAACCGGTTTTGCAAATGATTTAAGCCAGCCCTTCGTTCCTTTTTTATGTATTCCGGCATACTGAACAAGAATTATGCTTGTCAGCGCAAGACCGAGGGTAACATTTAGCTCTTTGGTGGGTGATTTAAAGCCGAATATTCCGCACATATTGCATGCGCCGATATATATCGCAACTGTCATCATCCATGGGATATATCTATCTCCGTCTTTGCCCATTATTTTATGGAAAAACGTATGCATTTTTTCAACGCACATTTCAAGGAAAAGCTGACGCTTTGAGATCTCACCCTGGACTTTAAGACCTCTTGTAAGAATTATTCCTACAATAAGAAAGACGGCCATTATTATCCAGCTGACCACCGTACCTTCGTCAAAAGTAATCTTGCCGCCGAAAAGGCTGAACACGGTTTCTGTATTTAATTCTTCAACAAGCTTTTCAGCTATATCCATTTTCATCAGCAAACCGAGTCACCTCCAACAACTTCACTATTGTTCGGGAACATGCGCCCCTCAATTTCATTTCAATTTTACACCTGAGAATTTTCAATGTAAATAAAGTTTTGCAAAAATAAAAGCGCTTCATGTAAAAAAAACAGAGGAAATGCTAAACTAATTTGGTTATTTTTCTTATGAATATTACGACCTGTATAATTTTATATACATTATCATTTGCAATAGTCATTATAACGCAAAAGTGTAAAATGTCAATGGTATTATAAATTCGTGTTAATTATATGAAAATAATTATGAGAAAAACCTAACTTTTTTATATTCTTATTTACAAGTTTTGTTTTCTGGTTTATAATAAAATCTCAGAAATACATATTTAAGGAGTATTATATGGCACAGGAACAGAAAAAGATGGTGGACGCAATTACCTCTATGGAAGAGGATTTTGCAAAATGGTATACCGACGTGTGCCGTAAAGCGGAACTTATCGAATATACCAGCGTAAAAGGCTGCATGGTAATTCGCCCCTACGGCTACGCAATCTGGGAAAACATTCAGCGCATTCTTGACGGCATGTTTAAAGAAACAGGCCACGAAAACGTATGCATGCCGATGTTCATCCCCGAATCTCTGCTTCAAAAGGAAAAAGACCATGTTGAAGGATTTGCTCCCGAATGCGCATGGGTTACATACGGCGGCAACGAAAAGCTGGAAGAGCGCCTCTGCGTTCGTCCTACTTCCGAAACGCTTTTCTGCGAGCACTTCAGCAATATAGTTCATTCTTACCGCGATTTGCCCAAACTTTACAACCAGTGGGTATCTGTAGTTCGCTGGGAAAAGACAACACGTCCGTTCCTGCGTTCAAGAGAGTTTTTATGGCAGGAAGGTCACACCCTTCACGCAACTGCCGAAGAAGCTATTGAAGAGACCGAGAAGATGCTGGGCATTTACACAAAATTCTGCCAGGAATATCTGGCAATGCCTGTTGTTCAGGGAATGAAAACCGAAAGCGACAAATTCGCAGGCGCTGAGCGCACATACTGCATTGAAGCTCTTATGCACGACGGAAAAGCCCTTCAGGCAGGCACAAGCCATTACTTTGGTGACGGCTTTGCAAAAGCATTTAATATTCAGTATTCAAACAAGGAAAACAAACTCGTTTACCCGCACCAGACCAGCTGGGGAATGACCACCCGCCTTATCGGCGCAATCATTATGACCCACGGCGACAACAACGGTCTTGTTCTTCCTCCCGCTGTTGCTCCTATTCAGGCAGTAGTTGTTCCTATTGCAATGCACAAGGAAGGCGTACTTGAAAAAGCTCAGGAAATCACCGAAAGACTTAAGAAAGTATGCCGCGCTAAGATTGACGACAGCGACAACTCACCCGGATGGAAATTTGCCGAATACGAAATGAAAGGCGTTCCGGTAAGAGTTGAGATCGGTCCTAAAGATATTGAGAACGGTCAGTGCGTTCTTGTTACAAGACATAACCGCGAAAAAACTTTCGTAAAATTTGAAGAGCTTGAAGACGCTATACTGAAGAAACTTCAGGAAGTTCGCGACGCTCTTTACGCAAACGCTCTGGAAAACAGAGAAAAGCGCACATACACCTGCACAACAATGGATGAAATCACAAAAGCTCTTGAAGAAAACGGCGACGGCTTCATCAAGGCAATGTGGTGCGGAGATCCTGAATGTGAAGAAAAGGTAAAAGAAATCACAGGTGTAGGCTCTCGCTGTATTCCGATTGAACAGGAAGAAGTCGGCGACAAATGCGTCTGCTGCGGAAAACCCGCAAGCAAGCTTCTTTACTGGGGCAAAGCATATTAATTTAATAAATATAATTTAAACCATCAGGAGGAAAAATCATGGCAATTCTTGTTACAGGCGGAGCCGGTTATATCGGATCCCATACTTGCGTTGAACTTATCAACGCCGGATACGATGTTGTTATCATTGATAACTTCTACAACTGCAAACCTTCTTCTCTTGACCGTATACGTCAGCTGGTTGACAAAGATTTCAAATTTTACGAGTGCGATATCCGCAACCGTGACGGTCTGAGCAAAATTTTTGAAAGCGAAAAGATTGACTGCGTAATTCATTTTGCAGGTCTTAAGGCGGTAGGCGAAAGCGTTCACAAGCCCCTTGAGTATTTTGACAACAATGTAAACGGAACTCTCGTTCTGCTTGACGTTATGCGCAGTCACGGATGTAAGAAAATTATCTTCTCCTCTTCCGCTACAGTATACGGCACTAAGAACAAGGCGCCGTTTACAGAGGATATGGAGATCGGCGGAGTTACAAACCCCTACGGCCGCACAAAATATATGATTGAGTGCATACTCCAGGATCTTTACGTAAGCGACAATTCATGGTCAATCTGCCTGCTGCGCTACTTCAACCCCATCGGCGCCCATAAAAGCGGAACAATGGGTGAAGATCCAAACGGAATTCCCAACAACCTTATGCCATACATTACTCAGGTTGCAATCGGCAAGCTTGAGAAACTCGGTGTTTTCGGCGACGATTACGATACTCCCGACGGAACAGGCGTCCGCGACTACATTCACGTTGTTGACCTGGCTATCGGCCATGTTAAAGCAGTTGAAAAAATCGCAGATAAAGAAGGCCTCTTTATCTACAACCTTGGCACCGGCAACGGCTACAGCGTGCTTGACGTGGTTCACGCTTTTGAAAAAGCCTGCGGCAAGCCAATCCCTTACGAAATTAAGCCCCGCCGCGAAGGCGATATTGCCACCTGCTACTGCGACCCGTCAAAAGCTAAAGAAGAACTGGGCTGGGAAGCAGTCAGAGGAATTGACGAAATGTGCGAAGATTCATGGCGCTGGCAGTCACAAAACCCCAACGGTTACCCCGACTAAAAAACAATACACAATAAAGAAAGCGCACACCTTTTGGTGTGCGTTTATTCATTTGCAGTAACCACAAATCAAATTGAATGTTTCACCGCTGAAAACGGATATTATATCATTATAAGTATTAACAAATTTCATTGTTTTCACCGATGGTAAAATCACATGAAGATTACCGCCAAAACCAGGTCAACAACAAACAAAACAAGGTCGATGCAGCCGATTATCTGGGCTTTTTTGCAAAGGCTCTGGGCGTGTTCGCTGCACTTAGCCCCCTTGCGCTTGAAAACGTAAGGCACAACAAGCGCCATCACGCCGAATGCGGGGCAAACGCCCAGGGTACATAATCCGATTATTGCGCTGACAAGAGCAAATTTTGAAAGCTTTTCAATAATGTCATTATTCATTATTCTACCTCCGAAGCAGTTGATAAAAATAATCCGTATTTAATTTGAATACGGTAAATTTTCTTTTGAAGCGGCACTCCGAAAACAAACAAAAAAACGGCGGTTGAAGCACCGAAAACGAGATCAAACGGAATACCTGCGGCATAAACGGCAGCAACGGACTTCCAGTTCCACTGCGTTACCGTCATCAATACGGTGCTGAGATCAACAACAAAACCGTAAAGCACCGTTGACAAGACGAAACCTGTAATCGCCATTTTAAACGGACTGCTTGTTTTTGGTTTAAGTACAAGTCCGCTTACAAGACCCACAAGGCCAAGCGCCGCCATCTGAAATGGGGTCCAGATACCTTGGCCGAATATAAAGTTTGAAAGCAGAGCCGCCATTGCGCCGGTCATATAGCCGGCATATGGTCCCAGGCAAACGGCGGTTACTATTACCACCGCCGCAATCGGTTTTACCTGCGGAACGAGATAAAACGCAGCCCGGCTTACCACCGCCAGCGCCGTCATTACAGCAAGCAGAGAAAGTTCGCGGGCAGTGGGCGCCCTGTGTTCAAATCGGGCAAAAAACGGCACTGCGCTGAGCACCAGCAAAACAGCCGCCACCACATACCATGACGTTGTATCTGCCCAAAATATCTGCCAAACAACAATCAGTCCCAAGGTCAGAATTACAAGCAGTAAGAGGAATATTTTTTTCATAAAATATCCTCCTCGGATACTGCGCTCTTTAGATATCGCCTTGTTATCCTGCGCACCTGGGTTGTATAAAGTTCCATCTGGGAAAAGAACTCCCGTCTGGAAGCAGGCTTTGAAAGCCTTTTATCACAAAGGAAAGATACGCAGTCTGCATATTTTCCGGCAAACTCCAGATCATGGGTAACGAGAAGCACAGTTTTTCCGCCCAAGCACAAATATTTCAGCTTTTCTGCAAGACGCTGCTTAGCAACTGCGTCAAGACCAGCTGTCGGCTCATCCAAAAGCAAAAGTTCAGCTCCGGTCTCAAGCACGATACCAAGCCCAAGCAGTCTTGCTTCGCCTCCCGAAAGGTCAAGAGGATGGTAACTGAGCAATCCACCTATTCCCAGAGCTTCGGCTGTGTCTACGCCTATCTCCTGCCCCACCTCGTCATGAGTAAATAAAAACTGCACCGTCTGGGGCAAAAGAGCCGCTTTGAGTTTTGTTTTCACCTTTCCTGAATACGGCTTCAATACTCCTGCAATTACTTTCATCAGAGTTGATTTTCCGCTTCCGTTGGCTCCTATTACAGCATTTATTTTGCCTGACTGGGCCTTGTATGATAAATCAAAGAGGATATCTCTTCCCTTTTTATCATAAGCAAAGCATATATGTTTCAGTTCCAGCGCCGTTTCGCCGTCAGCACTTTCTTCCTCACTTCGCTCTGAAAGTGAAGAGGAAAAAGCAATGGCTTCACGAACGGTAAGCGGTGCCTGGTCAAACAGTCTTACACCCGGCGGCATTGCAGAAAGCATTTCGTGGTTTTCCTTTTTTAGCCAAAGAGCAAATTCTAAAGGAGGTGCGCATTTTGAAAGGTGCCCGTCTTCAAGAAGCATTACCCGGTCAGCATAAGGCAGGAGTTTTTCCGGGTCATGGGCGCTGATTATAACTGTTGTTCCAAGTTCTCGGTTAAGCCGCAAAATTACCTGGACAAATTTTTCCTCCGCCACCGGATCAAGATGGGCGCAGGGCTCGTCAAGAAGTAAAACGTCAGGAGCAGTCATCATTGACGCGGCGAGAGATACTGTTTGCTTTTCTCCGCCGGAAAGAGCGTCCGTCTTTTTGTCCAATAAGTCCTGAAGATTAAAAAATGCTGAACACTCGCCTATCCTACGGCTGATACTGCCGCTGTCCGCGCCTGCATTTTCCATTGAAAACGCAAGTTCACTTATAACATTATCTGTGATAATACTATCGTTTGGATTTTGAAAAACAAAGCCTATATTTTCCGAGCCGCATTCAAGCGTACCGCCAATCTTGCCAAATGGCGCAATCTCTTTTTTCATAAGCCTGAGCAGCGTCGTTTTTCCGCTGCCCGACCTGCCCATAAGCAGAACAAGTTCGCCTTCATTAACCGAAAAGGTTACGTTCTCAAGCGCAGGTAATGTTCTGTTTGGATATGTAAAAGTTAATTCTTTTGCTTCAATAACAGCCATTTTAAGTTCTCCGAAAAATCTGTAATAATCGGGCAGAAAAATAACAGAGCCGCGCAGATAACGCCTAAGGGATTAAAGGTAACCAGCTCAATGTACGGATCAAAAATAAACTGGGCGCCGCCTGAAATAACAACAAAAGCAGTAACACTGAAAAGAAGAATTACAGCCGCCGTAAGAACAGCGTCAACCGGTGTAAACGAAAATCTGTCATATGTTTTGCGCCTGCCTTTTCCGTAGCCTCTGGCACGCATTGCGTCCGCGGTGGTCATGCTTCCTTCAAGCGAAAGCGTAACAAGCGTTGAAAACTGGGAAAGCGCTTTTTGAAACGGCTTTGCTCCGTTGTCCGGAAGGCCCATCGCCGCTTCTTTTATCTTACGCGCGTCTTTTTGAAATCTTCCTATCATTCCCAGCGTCATAGAAAAAAACAATGAAAGCGACGGCGCCGCTTTTCCCGCGGCTGCCAGCAGTTTTTCACTGCTCACTGTTTTTCCGAAAAGACGAAGCCACATCATTACAGAAGCAAAAATCATTCCCTGATATAAACCGTAAATCAGCGACTCAAGTGTAAATGCCGTCTCTCCTGCCATAAATAGCACCGTTTCGCCCCAGTGGGTAAAAATAAAATTAAAAATCCCCACGATGATAACAAGCGGAACCGCCCACAGAAGAACTTTCAGTCTTCCCTCTCCGTCGGCGCAGAACTGACAACAGAGCGCGCCCGCAAATGATATAAGAACGTAAATCGGGTTTGAAGACAAACACGACAGAAGTATTACAAACAAAAAGAAAAGGAGCAGAACAGCGGGATGCCATTTTGAAAATCTGTGCATATTATACCTCCCCTGTTCTGTTCCGTTTTATCTGATATGAGCATCGTCTCTTGTCTGATAACGATATCCGTATTTATCCAGAATGTGCATTCGCTCCAGCGCAACGACTGTGCCCTTTGCAACGCAGTGAAGCTCATCCTCCGCCTTGCGCACGGCTATTCCGCCCAGCGCTTCGGAAAACAGCTTGTCAATATTGCATATATTTGCTCCGCCTCCTGTAAGCACAACGCCAGAATTGCTTATATCTGTAACCAGCTGGGGCGAAGTGCGCTCAAAGAGAGCGGATGCGTGGCTTGCCAGCGTTTCAAAATATGGTTTAAGACATTCGTAAAGAGAGTTGCCGCTGACTTCAATTTCTCTCGGAAGGCCTGACAGAAGATCTTGACCCTTGGCGTAAGTTGTAACGTCCTCGTCTCTCGGAACAGCACAGGCAACCGTTTTCTTTATCTCTTCGGCTGTTCGCAGTCCGATTGAAAGGGAGTGGGTCTCCTTAAGATATTTCATAATTTCGGCGTCAAGGTCGTTGCCGCCTATCTTAACTGTCTCTGACTGGCTCATTGCGCCCTGGCTTATTACCGCCATGTCTGTAGTACCGCCGCCAAGGTCAATAACGAATGCGCCGACAGCCTGCATCGGGTCAATACCTGCGCCGAAAGCGGCGCAAAGCGGTTCCTCAACAAGGCAGACCGAACGGGCTCCGGCGTTAATAAGCACCGAAACAATCGTTCTCTTTTCAACGTCAGTATTCATTGCCGGAACGGAAACAACAATTCTCGGCTTAAATATACTGCTGCCGATAACCTTATTTATAAAATGGCGCATCATCTGCTGGGCAAGAGAATAGTTACCTACAACGCCGTTAAGTATAGGCTGAACCACCTGAACTCCCTCAGGCTCTCTGCCCTGGAGAAAATAGGCTCTCTTTCCTGCATAAAGCACCTTCTGTTTTTCATCATCATAAGCAACGTAAGCAGGTTCGTCAAGGCGTATTCCTTTTCCGGGAACGGCAATAACGATGCTCGAACTGCCTAAATCAATTCCTAAATCATATCCAAACATTTCTGCTCATCCTAAATATTTCTTTACTATATGCTACTTTATTATATCATCGTTGTCAACAGATAAAAAATGAACAAGAGCGCTGTAACGCCTGCTTTTTTTGTCATTTTCAACCATTGCCCTTATACTGCCCTCAGTGCCGACCAAAACGATAAGATTTTTCGCCCTTGTAAGCGCTGTGTAAAAAAGGTTTCGGTAACAAAGTTTTTGAGGAGCGCCGATAGTCGGCATAACCACCGCGGCAAATTCAGAACCCTGACTTTTGTGCACCGTCATTGCATACGCAAGTTCAAGCTGATTTGCGTTTTCTATTGAATACATTGCCTCGCGGTCGTCGAAACGCACGTTGATTATATCCTGGGCACGGTCAATTCGTGTAAGAATACCGATATCTCCGTTAAAAACTCCGCTCCCGCTTTCGTCTTTTCTGAACCAGGGCACGTCGTAATTATTTTTAACCTGCATTACCCTGTCGCCTTCACGCAGAATATAGCCTTTATACCTGATTTCATTTTTGCTTTCGTCAGGAGGATTAAGTTTCTGCTGAAGAATAGCATTGAGATTTTCCGTGCCAGTTTCGCCTTTTCGCGAGGGACAGAGCACCTGAATATCCTTGATACAGTCATAACCGTAACCTGCAGGTATTCGGCGGGTAACAAGGTCGAGTATTTTTCTGGGCGCAAGATAACGCGACGGCTCGTTGAGGAAAAAGAAATCAGAATCTTTGCTGTTATCATGCAGTTGGGGCATTTCACCCGCAACAACAAGATGGGCGTTCGTTACAATTCTGCTCTGCATCGCCTGACGGAATACCTTGTCGAGACTGATTACATCGATAAGTCCGCTTTTCATAAGGTCTGACAAAACGTTTCCTGCTCCTACGGGCGGCAGCTGGTCTTTGTCCCCTACCATTATCAGTCTGCAATGAAGCGGCAGAGCATCCAAAAGAGCGGCAAATATTGTAACGTCAACCATAGAAAGTTCATCAACTATTACGGCGTCAACATCAAGCGGATTTCGCAGGTTATACACGAATTCCGGCTGTGTTGCTCCCTCCCGATATTCCACTTCAAGCAAACGATGAATTGTTTTTGCCTCGCATCCGGTAAGCTCAGTCATCCGCTGAGCCGCACGTCCCGTAGGCGCCGCCAGGGCAACATTCATCCCCCTGTTTTTCATCATTGTTATTATACCTTTAACGGTAGTGGTTTTACCTGTACCGGGTCCGCCGGTCAAAATAAGAAGTCCTTTTTTTGTCGCTATTTCAATAGCAAGGCGTTGTTTATCGTCAAAAGTAATTCCATTTGCACTTTCAAACGCAAGCACCTCGGAAGTAAAAATTTCACACTCCTGTGGCGGATACTTAGTCATTATCCTTATTCTCTGGGCAATGGAACTTTCAGCGCGGTATATCTCCGGCAGAAAAAGAAATTCCTTACAATCAATCTCTTCTGATATCAACTGAACCGCTTCAAGGGCGGCATCAATAGCCGCTTCGGCTTCGTCTTCCGTGCATTCGAGCAACTGGACTGCCGGCTTAATCAGACTTTTTCGGGGCAAACAAGTATGTCCGTTATGGAGATTATATCTGACAATATATGTAACAGCCGCCTGAGCGCGGTATGAAAAATCAGGTGCTTTTTCCATTGAAAAAGCAATTTCATCCGCTCGTTCAAAAGAGAAGCCGCCGTCCTCGGTAACAAATGCGTATGGATTTTCCTTTATTATTTCCGCGGCACTGCTTTGGTAAAGATTAAAAGCCTGGAAAGCCTCGCTCTGGGTCAACCCCATATTTGTAAGTTCTTCCATAACTTCACGGGAAGCGAACTGAGTTTTGAAATCTCTGCTGATTTTTTTCGCCTTTGAAAGGCTTATTCCTTTTATCTGGGCAAGCCGCTCAGGCTCGTTCTCTATAACTGAAAAAGAATCAGTTCCGAATGTTTCTACAATTTTAAGCGCGGTAGATTCCCTTACGCCTTTTATTATTCCGCTGGAAAGATAGCGAAGTATTCCGGAAGCGTCAGCAGGAAGTGTTACCGTTGCTCGCTCCGCTTTAAACTGTCTTCCGAAACTGGGGTGAAGCACCCACTGCCCCTGAAAGACTGCTTCTTCGCCTTCCGCGATTGTTCCCATTTCGCCTACAACGGTTACTGCGTCGTCACCTGTGTTGACCTCAAGGACGGTAAAACCGTTTTGGGGATTGCGGTAAGACACTTCTTCAACGCGGCCTGTTAAATTTTCTTTTTCATTATCAGGCATATTGAGCTCCAATCACGAAACAGAAATTTACAATGGATTTATTATACCATATTTCATTAGACTTTTACAGCACAAATGAAAACAGAAAGCAAAAAAATAAAAGAGCAGTCAAAAGACTGCTCTTTATTTAGGTAATTCAGAAATTACTCGTTGATAGAAGTAACAACGCCTGAACCTACTGTTCTACCGCCTTCACGGATAGCGAAACGAAGACCTTCTTCGATAGCGATAGGAGTGATCAGTTCAACGTCCATGTTAACGTTATCGCCGGGCATGCACATCTCTGTGCCTTCGGGAAGAGTGATAACGCCTGTAACGTCAGTTGTTCTGAAATAGAACTGAGGACGATAGTTGTTGAAGAACGGAGTATGACGGCCGCCTTCTTCCTTAGTCAGTACATAAACCTGACCTGTGAACTTTGTGTGGGGATGGATTGAACCGGGCTTAGCCAGAACCTGACCACGCTCGATATCAGATCTCTGAACACCACGAAGCAGACAACCGATGTTGTCACCAGCCTCAGCATAGTCAAGGATCTTACGGAACATTTCGATACCTGTGCAGACTGTCTTGGAGATTTCGTCCTTAAGACCAACCATCTCAACTTCTTCACCAGTCTTGAGCTGACCTCTTTCTACTCTACCGGTAGCAACTGTACCACGGCCTGTGATTGTGAATACGTCCTCAACAGGCATAAGGAAAGGCAGGTCTGCCTTACGCTCAGGAGTAGGAATGTAAGAGTCAACAGCGTCCATGAGTTCCTTGATGCAAGCGCAAGCAGGATCATCGTTCGAAGTAGCTTCAAGAGCCTTAAGAGCTGAACCCTTGATGATAGGAGTATCATCGCCCGGGAATTCGTACTCGTCAAGAGTTTCACGAATTTCCATTTCAACGAGGTCAAGAAGTTCAGGATCGTCTACCTGGTCTGTCTTGTTCATGAATACGATGATATAAGGTACGCCAACCTGACGAGCAAGAAGCAGGTGCTCCTTAGTCTGAGCCATGGGGCCGTCGGTAGCAGCGATAACAAGGATAGCGCCGTCCATCTGAGCAGCACCGGTGATCATGTTCTTGATATAGTCAGCATGTCCGGGGCAGTCAACGTGAGCATAGTGACGAGTGTCTGTCTCGTACTCAACGTGAGCGGTGTTGATTGTGATACCACGCTCTCTCTCTTCGGGAGCCTTATCGATATCAGCATAGTCCTCAAACTTTGCATAGCCCTTATTAGCAAGGTACTTTGTAATAGCAGCTGTAAGAGTTGTTTTACCATGGTCAACGTGACCGATAGTACCAATGTTAACATGGGGTTTTGATCTGTTAAAATGTTCTTTTGCCATTGGAATTTCCTCCTTAAAAATTTACAACAGTAATTGTCATTGCTATTTTATCAAAGTCACAATAAAATAGCAAGTATTTTTTAATTATTTATTGAATTATCAGTCTTTTTTTGCACGTTCACTGATAATGCTTTCGGAAATAGACTTCGGAACGGGCTCATAGCCGTCGGGTTCCATTGTGTACTGTCCGCGGCCCTGTGTCTTTGAACGCAGGTCGTTAACATAACCGAACATTTCTGAAAGCGGAACACGAGCGTTGATCTGCTTAGCACCGTTACGGTCTTCCATACCCTGGATCTGACCACGGCGGCTGTTAAGGTCGCCGATAACGTCGCCCATGTATTCCTCAGGAACGATGACAACAACCTTCATCATCGGTTCAAGGATGATGGGGCCGGCATTCTTTGCAGCGTCCTTAAATGCCATAGAACCCGCAATCTTAAATGCCATTTCTGAAGAGTCGACTTCGTGGTAAGAACCGTCATACAGTTCAACGCGAACGTCTACTACATTGTAGCCGGCAAGAATACCGCTCTTCATAGCGCCCTGGATACCTGCGTCAACAGCGGGGATATATTCCTTAGGAATAGCACCGCCGACGATCTGGTTAACGAATTCGTAGCCCTTGCCGATACCTGTTTCGGGATCGATATTGGGCATGATACGAATCTTACAGTGACCGTACTGACCGCTACCACCTGACTGGCGCTTATACTTAGTATCAGACTGACCTTCCTTGGTGATGGTCTCTTTGTAAGCAACCTGAGGAGCACCTACGTTAGCTTCTACCTTAAATTCACGAAGAAGACGGTCAACAATGATTTCAAGATGGAGCTCGCCCATACCTGCGATGATTGTCTGGCCTGTTTCTTCATCGGTGTAAGCCTTGAATGTGGGGTCTTCTTCAGCAAGCTTTGCAAGACCGATACCCATCTTTTCCTGGCCTGCCTTTGTTTTAGGCTCGATAGCAACACGGATAACGGGTTCCGGGAAGTTCATTGATTCAAGGATGATCGGATGCGCTTCGTCGCAGAGAGTATCACCGGTTGTGGTGTTTTTAAGACCTACTGCAGCAGCGATATCACCTGAATAGCAGCAGGGAATGTCTTCTCTGTGGTTTGAGTGCATCTGAAGGATACGGCCCATTCTTTCCTTATGACCCTTTACAGAGTTATAGCAGCTTGAGCCAGCATCGATTTTACCGGAATAAACACGGAAGAAGCAGATCTTACCAACGTACGGGTCGGTTGCGATCTTGAATGCAAGAGCTGCAAACGGCTCGTCGTCAGAAGAATGACGATATTCTTCCTCGTCAGTATCCGGGTTAACGCCCTTAATAGATTCAACGTCGGTAGGAGCCGGCATGTAATCTACGATAGCGTCAAGCAGGGGCTGAACGCCCTTGTTTCTGTATGAAGTACCGCATGTGATCGGTACCATTTTATTTGCAATAGTGGACTTTCTGATAGTCTTTTTAATTTCGTCAACAGTGAGTTCTTCACCAGCGAAATATTTTTCCATCAGTTCGTCGTCCATCTCAGCTACATGTTCGATGAGCTGATCACGATATTTCTGGGCAATTTCAACCATGTCGTCCGGAATCGGCTCACGGCGAACGTCGTTTCCGAGGTCGTCGTAATAGATTTCTGCGTCCATGTTTACAAGGTCAACAATACCTCTGAAGGTATCCTCAGCGCCGATAGGCAGCTGGATGGGAAGTGCGTTGCACTTAAAACGCTCATTTACCATGTCAAGTACATTGTAGAAATCAGCGCCCATGATGTCCATCTTGTTAACATAGATCATTCTCGGAACATGGTATTCGTCAGCCTGGCGCCAAACGGTTTCAGACTGAGGCTCAACACCACCCTTTGCGCAGAGAACGGTTACAGAACCGTCAAGTACACGCAGTGAACGCTGAACTTCTACTGTAAAGTCAACGTGTCCGGGAGTATCGATAATATTGATTCTGTGGTTTTTCCAGAAGCATGTTGTTGCAGCTGAGGTGATTGTGATACCACGCTCCTGCTCCTGCTCCATCCAGTCCATCGTAGCAGTACCGTCGTGGGTTTCACCGATTTTGTGGTTAATACCAGTGTAGTACAGAATACGCTCGGTGGTGGTGGTTTTACCAGCATCGATATGCGCCATAATACCGATATTTCTTGTCATCTCAAGAGATACTTTTCTTGGCATAATATCCTCCTAATTTTAACAAACGAATTAATATCTGAAATGCGCAAATGCTTTGTTTGCTTCTGCCATCTTGTGTGTATCGTCGCACTTCTTTGCTGCGCCGCCTGTCTTGTTTACAGCATCCATGATTTCAGCTGCAAGACGTTCTTTCATTGTTCTTTCAGAACGCTGACGAGCATAAAGAGTTATCCAACGCAGACCGAGAGTCTGACGTCTTTCGGGACGAACTTCAAGAGGAACCTGGTAAGTTGCACCGCCGATACGGCGAGCCTTTACCTCGAGAACAGGCATAACGTTTTCCATTGCGGCTTCAAAAGTCTCAAGAGGATCGTTACCTGTTTTTTCTTTAATGATGTCGAATGCGTCATAAACAATTTTCTGAGCGACACCCTTTTTTCCATCATACATGACGTTGTTGATCAGACGTGTTACAAGCTTTGAGTTGTAAAGCGGATCAGGCAGAACGTCACGCTTAGCGATCTGGCCTCTTCTTGGCATCTTCGCTTCCCTCCTTCATAATATTCATGAGTTCATAGGTACTCGAGTTTTTCCCGTGGAGCCAACAAAAAGGTCATATACCGCATATAACATATATATAAAGTATATAAACTTTTGCCGGATTTCCAAACAAGAAGATATCAGAATAATCTGACTTTTTCTGCAATCAGCAGAAATTATTTTTTGGCGGCCTTCGGTCTCTTGGCACCATACTTTGAACGTCCCTGCATTCTTCCGTTAACACCCTGAGTATCGAGTGTGCCGCGGATGATGTGGTAACGTACACCGGGAAGGTCCTTTACACGTCCGCCACGGATCATAACTACGGAGTGCTCCTGAAGGTTATGACCTACACCGGGGATGTAAGCAGAAACTTCAATACCGTTTGTCAGACGAACTCTGGCGATCTTACGAAGAGCTGAGTTAGGCTTTTTCGGCGTTGCTGTTTTAACCGCTGTGCATACGCCGCGCTTCTGGGGAGAATTGTTATCTGTCATAACATTCTTCTTTGTGTTGAGACCCTTAAGCAGAGCCGGTGTCTTTGACTTCTTTTCCAGCGTCTTACGACCTGTTCTTACAAGTTGGTTAAAGGTAGGCAATCGTTTATCTCCTTTCGAATTATTTGTGCACTTCTGCGCACAAAACGCACGTTTACACGAAGCGTGCCTTTTTTACGCAGAAAACGCACATGCAGGGGCAGAGAACAATCTCCGCCCCAATATTTTGTGCATTTGGTCAATTTGAGAGCTTTTGATTTGTTGAATTTCAACAAAATTGCTCTCACGCAAGTTAGTAGTATATCACGCGGCTGTGCTCTTTGTCAAGTCACTCTGACATACTATTTGTCAAAAGTTCCTGAAGCTGCTCGAGATTCAGAATTTCTTCGCTTCCTTCAGCTGAGAAATAACTGGGAACAGTTTCAACTTTGTCAAATACTTTCATTCCCGTACCGGCAGGAACAAGCTTACCGATAATAACGTTTTCCTTAAGACCGATAAGCGGGTCAACCTTACCCTTGATAGCAGCGTCGGTAAGAACTCTCGTTGTTTCCTGGAATGACGCAGCTGAAAGGAAGGAATCTGTTGCAAGAGAAGCCTTAGTAATACCCATAAGAATAGGAATGTAAGTTGCTTTCTTCAAAGTAACCTCGCCGAGAGCGATTCTCTTGTCAATCTTTTCGTTTTCTTCGTCAACCTGAGCAACGTCAACCATTGTACCGGAAACAAGATCAGTATCGCCTGCTTCGTCAACGGTGCATTTCTTAAGCATCTGACGAACGATAACCTCAATGTGCTTGTCGTTGATATCAACACCCTGTGTACGATAAGCAAACTGAACTTCCTTAATAAGGTAGTTATAAACAGCTTCCTCACCCAGGATAGCAAGAACATCGTGGGGGTTAACGGCACCGAGTGTCAGCTCATCGCCCTTCTTGACGATTGCGCCGTCAACAATATTTTCGCAAAGACGAGCGCCGTAAGGAATAAGATATTTCTTTTCGTCGCCTGTTTCGGGATTGGTAATAATAACGTGGCGGCTCTTCTTGATTTCTTCGAAACGGACAACACCGTCGATTTCAGCAAGAATAGCAAGCTGCTTCGGCTTTCTGGCCTCAAACAGTTCCTCAACTCGGGGAAGACCCTGAGTGATGTCGGCGCCGCCGGCAACACCGCCGGTGTGGAACGTTCTCATTGTAAGCTGTGTACCGGGCTCACCGATTGACTGGGCTGCGATGATACCTACTGCCTCACCGACCTGAACAGGTTCGTTGAACGCAAGGTTTGCACCGTAGCACTTGCAGCAAACGCCGTGGCGAGACTTACAAGTAATAAGAGAACGGATTTTAACTGATTCGATACCGGCATCAACGATGCGCTTTGCATCATCGGCGGTCATCATTCTGCCAGGCTCCATAAGGATTTCGCCTGTTTTAGGATCAACAACCGGGTCAACAACGTAACGACCGGTAAGTCTTTCCTCAAGAGGTTCAAGAACACGGTTACCGTCCATGATCTTGGAAACAACGATACCGTCATGACATCCGCAGTCCTCGTCACGGATAATTACATCCTGTGAAACGTCAACCAGACGACGGGTAAGATAACCGGAGTCAGCGGTACGAAGCGCTGTATCTGCAAGACCTTTACGGGCACCACGTGAAGAAATGAAGTATTCCAGAATATTCAGACCTTCACGGTAGTTAGCGCGAATCGGAACCTCGATTGTTTTACCGGCTGTATTTGCGATAAGTCCGCGCATACCTGCCAGCTGACGAAGCTGTGAAGTACTGCCTCGAGCGCCTGAGTCAACCATCATGTGGATCGGGTTGTGGGCACCGTCGAAGTTACTTGTCAGCTCGTTTGATACTTTATTTGTGCAGTCTTCCCAAGCTTTGATAACTGCGGAAGAACGCTCGTCGTTTGTGATAAGACCGTAGTTGTAGTTAGCTGTAATTTCGTCAACGCGCTTTTCAGCTTCTGCAAGGTATTCTTTCTTCTTCTCAGGAATAAGTGCGTCAACAACGGCTACGGTAGTACCGGAAATTGTTGAGTACTTATAACCCTGAGCCTTGAGTGCGTCAAGAACTTTAGAAGCACGAGCAACGCCGTGAACGTTGATGCACTTTTCTGCAATCTGGCCGAGCTGTTTCTTCTTAACAACGAAGCTAACTTCAAGGTCAAACGCATTTTCAGGATTGGAACGGTCAACGAAGCCAAGGTCCTGAGGAACAGGCATATTGAAGATTACGCGGCCGATTGTTGTTTTAACAAGCTTGCTGCGCACTTCACCGTCTATTTCCTTAGTGAAGCGGATAAGGCATTCTGAGTGAAGACCCAGTGAGCCTTCCTGATAAGCCATCATTGCTTCGTCTTTATCACGGTAAATGTTGTAACGTGTATATTCGTTGCCTTCAGCGTCTTTTTCAACTGTGGGGCAGCCCGGCTCGCCTTCCTTAATCATAGTAAGGTAGTAAGAACCGATAACCATGTCCTGAGTAGGAACTGTAACGGGCTTACCGTCTGAAGGTTTCAGCAGGTTGTTGGCGGCAAGCATAAGCATTCTTGCTTCTGCCTGAGCTTCTGCTGACAGCGGAACGTGAACAGCCATCTGGTCACCGTCGAAGTCCGCGTTGAACGCTGTACAAGCAAGAGGATGAAGCTTAATAGCACGACCCTCAACAAGAACGGGCTCAAACGCCTGAATACCAAGACGGTGAAGCGTGGGAGCACGGTTAAGCATTACCGGATGATCTTTGATTACAACTTCAAGTGAATCCCAGACAGCAGGATTGTTAGCGCGCTCTACCATCTTTCTTGCTGATTTGATATTTGAAGCAACGCCGTTTTCAACAAGGCGCTTCATTACGAAAGGTTTAAACAGTTCGATTGCCATTTCCTTAGGCAGACCGCACTGATGCATCTTAAGTTCAGGACCTACAACGATAACGGAACGGCCTGAATAGTCAACACGCTTACCAAGAAGGTTCTGACGGAAACGTCCCTGCTTACCTTTAAGCATATCTGAAAGAGATTTAAGAGGACGGTTGTTGGGGCCTGTTACAGGTCTGCCGCGTCTGCCGTTGTCGATAAGGGCGTCAACAGATTCCTGAAGCATTCTCTTCTCGTTGCGAACGATGATGTCCGGTGCGCCGAGTTCAAGAAGCTTTTTCAGACGGTTGTTACGGTTGATAACACGTCTGTAAAGATCGTTCAGGTCTGATGTAGCAAAACGGCCGCCGTCAAGCTGAACCATAGGACGGATATCCGGAGGAATAACCGGAATAACGTCAAGGATCATCCATTCAAGCTTGTTGCCGCTCTGGTAGAAAGCGTTTACAACGTCAAGTCTTTTCAGAAGACGAACACGCTTCTGCCCGGTAGCTGTTTCAAGTTCCTCGGTAAGTTCGTCGCGGAGTTTCGCAACGTCAATATCCTGAAGCAGTTTTTTAATGGCTTCAGCACCCATTCCTGCTTCAAAGTCATCTTCGTAACGCTCGCGCATTTCAGCATATTCTTTTTCGTTAAGAATCTGCATCTTCTCCAGCGGTGTGTCGCCGGGGTCGGTTACGATATAAAGCGCGAAGTACAAAACTTTTTCAAGATATCTGGGGCTCAGGTCAAGCACAAGGCCAAGACGGCTCGGGATACCTTTGAAATACCAGATATGAGATACGGGAGCGGCAAGTTCAATATGACCCATGCGCTCACGGCGTACCTTTGAACGTGTGATCTCAACGCCGCAGCGTTCGCACACTTTGCCCTTATAGCGAACTCTCTTGTACTTACCGCAGTGGCATTCCCAGTCCTTCATAGGTCCGAAAATACGCTCGCAGAAAAGGCCGTCACGCTCAGGCTTAAGTGTTCTGTAATTTATCGTTTCGGGCTTTGTTACCTCGCCGTAAGACCATTCACGGATCTGTTCGGGAGATGCAAGGCCGATTTTGATTGAGCTGAATTCATTATCTTTATTATCCATATGGAAGCACTCCTTTATATATAATGTAATGTCGGAATTGCGGCTTAACCGTTACATATCGTCGTCATCTTCGAGTGCGCTTGCAAAAAGATCTGCAAATGCATCGTTGGTATCGCCTGCTGCTTCCTCGCCTTCACCGTCAGAGTTTTCGATAGCGAAGCCTTCGCTTCCCTCATCGAAGTCATTAACTGTTGTAAAGGCCTTGTCGTCTATCGGCTGAATGCCGGTGCCGTCGTCAAGATCCTGCTTAAGTTCAACTTCTTCACCGTTGCTGTCATAAACGCGGGTATCAAGACCGAGAGCCTGAAGTTCTTTAAAGAGAACCTTAAATGACTCAGGTGTGCCTGCCTTAGGAATGTTTTCACCCTTGACAATAGCCTCATAAGTCTTAACACGGCCAACAACGTCGTCGGACTTAACCGTCATGATTTCCTGAAGTGTATAAGCTGCGCCGTACGCCTCAAGAGCCCAAACTTCCATTTCACCGAAACGCTGGCCGCCGAACTGAGCTTTACCGCCCAGAGGCTGCTGAGTAACGAGGCTGTAAGGACCTGTTGAACGGGCATGAATCTTATCATCAACAAGGTGATGCAGTTTCAGGAAGTACATATAACCTACTGTAATAGGATTGTCGAACTTTTCACCTGTACGTCCGTCGGTAAGAATTGTCTTACCGTCTTCGCGCAGACCCGCAAGACGCAGGCATTCGCGGATATCATCCTCGTGAGCGCCGTCGAATACGGGGGTCATCATCTTCCAGCCGAGAGCCATAGCCGCATAGCCGAGATGAACCTCAAGTACCTGTCCGATATTCATTCGGGACGGTACGCCCAAGGGGTTGAGCACGATGTCCAGCGGACGTCCGTCAGGCAGGAAAGGCATATCTTCCTGAGGAAGAATACGGGAAACAACGCCCTTGTTACCGTGGCGGCCCGCCATCTTGTCGCCCACCTGAATCTTACGCTTCTGGGCAATATAAACGCGTACTACTTTATTTACGCCGGGGCTGAGCTCATCGCTGTTTGCCCTGGTGAATACTTTAACGTCAACAACAATACCGTATTCGCCGTGGGGAACACGCATTGAAGTGTCGCGGACTTCTCTTGCTTTTTCGCCGAAGATTGCGCGAAGCAGTCTTTCCTCGGCTGTAAGCTCTGTCTCTCCCTTAGGAGTAACTTTACCAACAAGAATGTCGCCGCTATGAACCTCTGCACCGATGCGGATAATACCGTCTTCGTCAAGGTCGCGAAGCGCGTCCTCGCCCACGTTCGGAATGTCACGGGTGATTTCTTCCGGTCCGAGCTTGGTGTCGCGGGATTCAACTTCATGCTCTTCAATATGGATTGAAGTATATACGTCGTCTCTAACTATCTTTTCATTGATAAGAACAGCGTCCTCGTAGTTATAACCTTCCCAGGTCATGAAGCCGATAAGAGCGTTCTTACCAAGTGAAACTTCTCCGTTTGCGGTTGCGGGACCGTCGGCAATAACCTGGCCGCTCTCAACCTGCTGATGCAGAGAAACTATCGGGCGCTGGTTGATGCAGGTTCCCTGGTTGGAGCCGCTGAACTTAACCAGCTCATATTTATCAATTTCGCCGGACTCAGTTTTGATTTCAATTGTCTTTGCGTCAACAGCGCATACGGTACCGCCGCGCTTAGCAATAACAACAACGCCTGAGTCATAGGCTGCCTTATATTCCATACCGGTTCCTACTACGGGAGCCTCGGTCTTAAGAAGCGGAACTGCCTGACGCTGCATGTTCGCACCCATCAGAGCACGGTTTGCGTCGTCGTTTTCAAGGAAAGGAATCATTGCAGTTGCCACTGAAACTACCATCTTCGGCGAAACGTCCATATAGTCAACACGTTCCGGAGGAAGAGTAAGGAATTCGTCGCGGTAACGGCAGGTTACACGGTGGTTGGCAAAACGGCCGTTCTCGTCAAGAGGTTCGTTTGCCTGAGCAACAACGAATTCGTCCTCTACGTCGGCTGTCATATAAACAACTTCGTCAGTAACTACGCCTGTCTCTTTGTCAACCTTACGGTAAGGAGCCTCAATGAAACCGTACTCGTTCAGGCGGCTGTAGCAAGCCAGATATGAGATAAGTCCGATGTTGGGACCTTCAGGAGTTTCAATGGGGCACATTCTGCCGTAGTGAGTATAGTGAACGTCTCGAACCTCAAATCCGGCACGGTCTCTTGAAAGGCCGCCGGGACCAAGGGCTGAAAGACGTCTCTTATGAGTAAGTTCTGCCAGCGGGTTGTTCTGGTCCATGAACTGTGAAAGCGGTGAAGAACCGAAGAATTCACGGATTGCGGCAACAACCGGGCGGATATTGATAAGCGCCTGAGGAGTGATTGCGTCCTCATCGTCCTGAGCCTGAAGAGTCATTCTTTCACGGATAACTCTTTCCATTCTTGTGAAACCGATGCGGAACTGATTCTGAAGCAGTTCGCCTACGGCACGGATACGACGGTTGCCGAGGTGGTCGATATCGTCTGTATTGCCTACGCCGTATGCAAGGTTGCAGAGATATGAAACCGTAGCAAAAATATCGTCTGTTGTAATGTGCTTCGGAACGAGATCGTCCTGTCTGCGCTTGATTTCTTCTTTGAGTTCTTCCTCGTCATCACCGTACTTTTCCAGAAGATCTGAAAGAACAGCATAGCTTACTTTCTCTCTGATGCCGAGTTCGGTGCAGTCGAAAGAAACGTATTTCTTGATGTCAACCATGCCGTTTGACACGATTTTGATTTCTTTGCCGTCCACGTCAACGAATGCGAACATAACACCCGCATCTTCGATTTCCATGGCTTTTTCTTTGGTGATCTTTTCACCTGCGTCGGCAAGGAATTCACCCTGAGGTGAGATCAGCGGCTGAGAAAGTACCTGGCCGGCAAGACGGTCAGCCATGCCCAGCTTCTTGTTGTACTTATAACGGCCTACGCGTGAAAGGTCATAGCGGTGAGGGTCAAAGAACAGACCATCAAGATGAGCCTGAGCTGTTTCCAGTGTGGGAGGCTCGCCGGGACGAAGTCTCTTATAAACCTCAAGAAGAGCTTCTTCCTGGTTCTTTGTTGTGTCCTTCTCGATGGTAGCAACAAGTCTTTCGTCCTCGCCGAAGTAATCGGTGATCTCGTGGTCAAGGCCTAAGCCGAGAGCACGAAGGAAAGTTGTGATGAAGATCTTGCGGTTCTTATCGATGCGGACATAGAACAGGTCGTTGGCGTCTGTCTCGTATTCAAGCCAAGCACCTCTGTTGGGAATTACGGTATTTGTGTAAAGTTCCTTACCTGTCTTGTCGTGGTCCATGTGGTAGTAAACACCGGGAGAACGAACTAACTGAGAAACGATACATCTTTCGGCGCCGTTGATAACGAAAGTTCCTGCATCTGTCATAAGCGGGAAATCGCCCATGAAGATGATGTTTTCCTTAACTTCGCCGGTTTCTTTGTTTTGCAGACGGGCACGCACCTTAAGGGGTTTTGCATAAGTAACGTCTCTTGCCTTGCACTGCGCGATGGTATACTTCGGTTCCTCGTCCATTGTGTAGTCGATGAAATCCAGAACAAGGTTGCCCGTATAGTCGGTGATTGAACCGATATCGCGGAAAACTTCTTCCAGACCTTCGTCAAGGAACCACTGATACGATTTCTTCTGCACTTCGATCAGGTTTGGCATCTGCATGACCTCATTGATCTTTGCAAAGCTCTTTCGTGTTGTGGTACCGAGCTGCACGTCCTTAACATTCAGCATATTAGGGGTCACTCCAATCTCTTTTTTCTTGGAAAAAAGTCGAAATTCAGCGGCATTCCGACGTGTAAAATGTAAACTTTTTGTGACGTCGGCAATAGATAAAATTATCCATATGCGCATAAATTTCCATTTTAACTGTGCATATAATATAGACTAACAACCCGGCGTTGTCAACAACTTTTTTTATTTATTTTCAACAATGGCAAAAACTTTTTAATACACTGCCCCGGGCGTTTCTGATTTTAGCCCGTTTTTCACCAAAAATTTACAATAAATTTTTCTAAACAATACCTTGAACCTCATTGATTTACACAATGGTCTTTGATATAATAGAACGAAGAATTTTTTTGGTGATATAAGATGAAAATACATTTTAATAAAATATTCAGTATGATTTTGTGCGTGTGCCTTTGTGCGGCGCTTTTCTCAAGCTGCTCGGGAAGCGATAAGAAACTTGACATAATTTATCCGTGGAGCGGCAACATCAACAGTTACGACCCTCAGGTGGCGGCAACTCAGGACGAATTCCTTGTTGCTGAGAACTGCTACGAAGGCCTTGTAAGAATGGAAGACGACGGAACGATAAAACCCGCCGCCGCAACAAACTGGACTGTAAGCGCAGATCAGAAGACTTATACCTTTACACTGCGTCAGGGAATGAAATGGCACATCAGCGACGAGGTAAAAGAATTAATGGGCGAAAACTGGAACCCGGATATTACGGCAAACGACTTTGTTTTCGCGCTCCAGCGCGCTGTTAAACCCGAAACCCAGTGTCCCCTTTATTCTTCCGTTTCAAATATCGTCTCAGCATCCAAGATTAACTCAGGAAAGAAAAGCGCTTCGTCTCTCGGAGTAAAGGCGACAGACAATTATAGCCTTGTAATCGAACTCAACTCTCCTGACGATGGATTTTTCTCAACCCTTTCGTCTGCCGTTGCAATGCCCTGCAACCAGGAATTCTTTGAAGCAACTAACGGCCGCTACGGTCTAGGCACAAAATATTCCCTGTTCAACGGTCAGTTCTACGTCAGCAACCAGCTGGAAAACTCATACATACTTGACAAAAATGAGGAATACAACGGACCCAACACTACTAAGGTAGACAACATTACTCTTAATAACAAAGGCGAAGCAAGCAGTGATATAGTTGACAAACTGATAAGCGGATACTATGACGCGGCTTACATTGAAGGAAGCGAATACGAAAAAATTGCTGACAACGAAGATATAACGGCAACAGCGTATTCAAATATTACTTGGTCGCTTCTAATCAATGCGTCAGGGGGAAACCTTTCTGAAAGCAGTCTTAGAAACGCAATATGTCTCGGCGTTTCCGACTTAGACGTTTCAGACAGCAAATATCTTCAGGATGCCACCGGAATTTCTCCTCCGTCATGCCAGATAAACGGCGCGTCGCTCACATCGTCAGAAACGGATATTTCGTTTAAACACGACGCAGAAAAGGCTAAGGAACTCTGGAAGAAAGGTCTCAGCGCCACAGGCACGTCTGCCGTAAGCATTACACTGATCACAACGGAAGAAATGGACGATTACGCAAAAGAACTTGTTCAGGGACTTCAGAGCAGTATCGGCACAATCACTTCTTACGGCAACGGGAACAGCGTTTCTTTCTCACTGAAAATAGAAACTATGACTAAAGATGAAATGGACCAGCGCATTGCGGCAGACCAATACGATATAGCGCTTTACCCTCTACAGGCAGCGTCGCAAAGTCCCGTTTCGTTCTTGTCTCAAATCATATCTGACAATGCGGTTAATATAAATTCAACCTCTGTAAACGAGGCTTTGACAACCGCCGAAAACGCACCGGCAAGCAATGCCGCAGCGGCGTGTCTTGAATGTGAAAAAGCCCTGATGAATACATACACCGTTATGCCGGTCCTTTATGAATCGGGCTACTACGCCATGGCTGAAGGCGTAAGCGGCGTCCAGTTCCATCCGGGAAGCGGGAGGGTTTCATTTGTTGAAACAACAAGAAAATAACGACGAATGCCGATTTAACGAAGTTAACAGAACTGCCGCGGCAATCTTCTGGATACTCTCATTAATCTGCATGGGTACAATTTTTTATATGTCATCAAACACATCTACGGAATCAAGCGCCCAGAGCGGCAGAATACTGATGTGGCTCAACGAAGTGCTCAAAGCCCCGTGGCTTTCCGACTTTATCGTCAGAAAATCGGCTCATTTTCTTGAGTTCGCCGGGCTGAGCCTCCTGCTGTGCGCAGCGTTCACCAGTACTTGCGGAAGAAAGAAAATGGCGCTGGGTCTAGTCACAGCTTCGGCTTACGCCGCCACGGACGAAGTTCACCAGATTTTTGTTGACGGGCGTTCCTGTCAGTTCAGCGACTGGCTTCTGGATACCTGCGGAGCAATTGCGGGTCTGGTTTTATTTGTACTGCTGTTCATTTTAGCAGAACATATTTCAAAACAGAAAAAACGCAGGGCTGCGTCAGCTTAAAATTGACAATAATTGCAAATCGTATATAATATTAGTGTTAAAAAAGGGTTTGACCCATAAAATACAGGAGAAAAATATGAACGTACTTATTTATGACACTGAAGAACAGATAGGCATTGCGGCAGGCAACTATATGTGCGGCCAGGTTCTGGCTAAGCCTGATTCGGTGCTTGGCCTTGCTACAGGCTCAACTCCCCTTAAGCCTTATACACACATGATCGAGCTCTACAAACAGGGCGCTGTTGATTTTTCAAAGGTTACAACTTTTAACCTTGACGAATACTGCAACCTTGACGTACACGACAAAAACTCATATCACAGCTTCATGTACGAAAACCTTTTTAACCACATCAACATTCCTGATGAAAACATCAACTTCCTTAACGGCAACGCCGCTGATCCCGAGGAAGAATGCAAAGAATACGAAAAGCGCATTAAAGCAGCAGGCGGAATTGACATTCAGCTTCTGGGCATCGGCTCAAACGGCCATATCGCTTTCAACGAGCCCAGCGACTCTTTCCAGAGATGGAGCCACGTTGTTGCTCTCAAAGAAAGCACAATAAAAGACAACAGCCGTTTCTTTAAGTCTATTGAAGAAGTGCCTACCCATGCGCTTACAATGGGTATCGGCTCAATTATGCAGGCAAGAAGAATACTTATTATCGCTATTGGCAAAAATAAGGCAAACGCAATCAAGCAGCTTATTGACGGCAACGTAACTCCAAACTGCCCTGCATCTGTTTTGCAGTTTCACACAGACGTTACTCTTATGCTTGACAGAGACGCTGCTTCACTACTGTAAAGGCAAAGGTGATTTTATGAAAAAATACTGCAAAATATTTATCGCGGTATTCATCTGCGCACTGCTGGCATTTTCAACTGCGGCCTGCTCTTCTGAAACAAAAACGGATGATGTTACTGAGGAAACATCTCCCGCAACCTCTGAATTAACGACGGAGCAAAACGTTACAGAAGAAGGCACAACGGAAGAAACTTCTTCCGCTGAAAAAGACAGCACTGCCGACAATTCAACCACAGAAAAAAAGACAACAGATAAAACCACAACAAAAAAGCAGTCGTCTGAAAATTCAGGCGACTACACCGTTCAGGAAGCGCTTGAAGCACTTGATAATTATTACGGAAGCGGTTATGAGATAAACGGAACCGTATCCGAAGGTAATTATTATTACTTCGCTGTTTATAAAAATGACGAGAAATACGCTTCCGTTAAAGTAAATATGCAAAACGGGGACGCGGTGGAAACACTGACCGAAAGCGGTGAAACCGCAAACCTTAACTTATTCGTTTAATAAAAAAGACAGGAGGGACAATTATGGCAGATAAAGGAAAATTTTACATTACTACCGCCATAGCCTACACATCAAGAAAACCCCACATCGGCAACAGCTACGAAATCGTGCTCACCGATGCTATCGCACGCTATAAACGAATGCAGGGGTACGATGTTTTCTTCCTGACCGGTACAGACGAGCACGGACAAAAAATCGAGGAATACGCCGAGGCGGCAAACTGCTCGCCCCAGGAATATGTTGACAAGGTAAGCTCTGAAATCAGAGGAATATGCGATCTGCTTAACACAAGCTATGACCGCTTTATCCGCACTACCGATAAAGACCACGAGAAAACCGTTCAGAAAATTTTCCGCAAACTCTACGAACAGGGCGATATCTACAAGGGTGAATACGAAGGAATGTACTGCACCCCCTGCGAAAGTTTCTGGACCGAGAGCCAGCTTGTTGACGGAAAATGCCCGGACTGCGGCCGAGAAGTAAAACCTGCAAAGGAAGAGGCGTATTTCCTTCGCCTTTCAAAATACCAGAAACAGCTTGAAGAGTTCATCGAAAGCCACGAGGATTTCATTTACCCCGAAAGCCGTAAGAAAGAGATGCTCAACAACTTCATTAAACCGGGACTGCAGGATCTCTGCGTAAGCCGTTCCTCTTTCAAATGGGGCGTTCCGGTGGACTTTGATGACAAGCACGTTATCTACGTTTGGATCGACGCTCTTTCAAACTATATTACAGCTCTCGGCTATGACCCGGAAAATCCGTCCGACCTTTACAAAAAATACTGGCCGGCTGATGTTCACATTATAGGAAAAGACATTGTTCGTTTCCACACCATTTACTGGCCTATCATGCTTATGGCTCTGGGCGAACCTTTGCCGAAGCAGGTTTTCGGCCATCCGTGGCTTCTGTTCGGCGAGGACAAAATGAGTAAATCCCGCGGCAACGTAATTTACGCCGACGATCTTGTAGATCTGCTGGGCGTAGACGCGGTTCGCTATTACCTGCTGTCCGAGATGCCTTACAGTTCTGACGGCTCAATAACTTATGAAACAATTATTGAGCGCTATAACTCTGATTTGGCAAATACATTCGGCAATCTCGTTAACCGCACCGTTGCAATGGCGAACAAATATTTTGACGGCGTAATCTCAAAGCCCAACTCAAAAGAACCTCTTGACGAGGAACTGGCGAAGTTCGCTGAAGATACTGTTGCTAAAGTTGAGAAATGCTTTGTTACTTACAGAGTTGCAGACGCACTGGAAGCGATACTCAACCTGGCTAAGCGTTCAAACAAATATATTGACGAGACAACGCCCTGGGCTTTGGCAAAAGATGAAAACAGCAAAGAAAGACTTAACGCTGTACTTTATAATCTTCTTGAAGCAATCCGCTTTATCGCTGTTCTTCTTTCACCGTTTATGCCCACCACTGCTGAAAAAATACTTGAGCAGATCGGCACAGACGTCAAAGATTATGACAGTATTTCATCTTTCGGCAATCTTAAAGACGGCAACAAGGTAGGAACTGCTACCCCGCTGTTCAACAGAATTGATACTCAGAAAATGCTTGAAGAAATCGCGGCTAAGCAGGAAGCGGCGGCTAAGGCAGAAGCTAAAGCAATGCCCAAGGAAATCGAGGGTCTAGCGCAGATTACATTTGACGATTTTGCAAAACTGGAACTGCGGGTAGCAAAAATCACCGACTGCGAGCCTATAAAGAGAGCAAAGAAATTACTTAAACTCACAGTAGACGACGGCACCCCCGCTCCGAGACAGATTGTCAGCGGTATTGCTCCATGGTATCAGCCCGACGACCTTATCGGCAAGAGCGTCGTTATTGTAGCTAACCTTAAGCCTGCAAAACTCTGCGGTGAAATGAGCAATGGTATGCTCCTTGCCGGTGACGTCAGCGAGGATGACGTAAAAGTACTTTTTGTAGACGGTATGCCCGCCGGTACACGCATCCGCTGATCAAACAAAATATCTAAAGGATAACGGGCAATCGAAATGATTGCCCGTTTTGGTTATGAATATGAATAATATTTTTGATACCCACTCCCATTATGACGACGCGCAGTTTGACCCGGACCGAGACGAACTGCTCAGTTCACTGCCGGAAAAAGGCGTTATCTGTGCCGTCTCCTGCGGATGCGACGTAAAATCATCAAAAGCGAATATGCTCCTGGCGGAAAAATACGATTATCTCTATTTTGCGGCAGGACTTCATCCGGAAGATTTGGAAAACAAAAGCGATATTGATTTAAAAACAATAGAAGAAATCGCCGCCCATCCGAAATGCGTTGCAATCGGAGAAATCGGGCTCGATTACCACTGGATGGCTGTTGACAAGGAAACGCAAAAATCTTTCTTCGCAAAGCAGATGAAAATGGCTAAGTCACTTGATATGCCTGTAATCGTTCACGACCGAGAAGCCCACGGGGACACGCTGGATATGCTCAAAGAACATTCGCCGAAAGGTGTTCTGCACTGTTTTTCGGGAAGCAAGGAAATGGCAAAGGAAATAATAAAACTCGGTATGTACATTGGGCTGAACGGCGTTGCCACATTCAAAAACGCCCGCAAAAGCCTTGAAGTGGTAAAAGAAATACCCCTGGAGCGTCTTGTGCTTGAAACGGACTGCCCTTACCTGGCGCCGGTACCGAGACGAGGGGAAAGAAACGATTCCTCCCTAATTCCGTTCATTGCCCAGCGAATAGCCGAGGTTCTTGATATTGACCCACAAAAACTGCTCGACATTACAGCTCAAAACGCAAAAAGACTTTACAATCTGGACTAACCGAAAGTAAAAACGCGGCTGAAGATTATTCAGCCGCGTTTATCATTTAAGGATTAAGATTTTCATCTATGAAATCAAGGAGCTTTTCTTTCTGCGCTCTGTTCATTAAACGGAGTTTAAGCAAAACCGCCTGCTCAAAATCAGACAGCGCGCTCACCTGAGTATCAGCGTGCCAGCCGGAGTCATAAGGAGTTTCGGAAACCGACAGTTCATTATCGCCTGTCCCGCCCTGGTTCAAAAGATCATCAACAGATACTCCGTAAATAGCAGCCAGCTTTTTCAGCGTAGGAAGCTTAGGTTTGCTTTTGCCGGTTTCATAATAAGCATATGTACTGCGGTTAATTTTAAGAATATCCGCCACCTGCTGCTGAGACAAGCGGGCGTTTTTGCGCAGCTTTGTCAATACGTCTTTTAATTCCTGCAAAGCAATCCCTCCTTTAATATGTGACAAGTTTACACATATTTCGACAATTTGTCAATACTTGCCTGCCCCTTTAAAGTTACAAAAGATTGACAAAATGATTACAAAACGCTATAATTACTCTGTATCCGACTATAGACATATTATAATAGATTTGGTGATGGATTATGAAAAAGTCAAAAAAATTAGGATTAATACTGCTGGCGATGTGCGTATTCTGCTGCAGTGCGTTTGCTCTGCCCTCATCAGCGTTTTCAAAAAGTTACGCAGATCAGCTCAGAGCAAAAGGATTTCCGGAAAGCTACATAAGCAAATTAGTAGCTCTTCACGACAAATATCCCCAGTGGGAATTTGTTCCGCTTAACACCGGCCTTAACTTCCAGTCAGCGGTAAACGCAGAGCGTTCCACACACTCAAAACAGCTTATTGAAAAGACTTCATCTCTTTCCTCTGCATATTACTGCAGCTGCTCAAAGTGCAAGAAGAACGGAAATTATGTAATTCAGGAAGCTTCAAACTGGGTTTCCGCTTCTGAAAACGCGGTTAAATACTACATGGACCCCCGCAATTTCCTGAGCGAAAAATATATTTTCCAGTTTGAATCAACTTCTTACAATTCTTCACAGACCAAAACAGGCGTTGAAACAATTCTTGACGGAACTTGGATGCACAACTCTCTTATGCAGTATTACACCACTGACGGTGTCAACAAAAAATACTACGACAAGAGCACTAAGTATTCAGACGTTATTATGAAAGCCGCAAAAGACAGCGGAATGAGCGCATATTACCTTGCTTCCAAAATTGTTCAGGAAGTCGGAAGCTCAAAGCCAAACACCGGCGGTTCCTGCGGCACAATTTCGCCTTTCTACGGAATTTACAACTATTATAATATCGGCGCATACAGCGGAGCCACAGAAGGCCTTGAATGGGCCGCAGGCTTCCTTCGCCTTAATAAAAACACTACTATGTATTCCAGCTACAGCAACGGCAAAGTTAGCGGAACAAAGACTTCACTTAAAAGCGGTCAGTACATGGTATGGCGCGCAAACTGCGGCAGTTATTATAAAGTTCGTCTTTACACTGTAAGCAACGGAAAATACACAGCCGGAAAGACAGGATATGTTCCCGTAAGCGCCTGCCGCACAACCTATTTCAATTACGGCAGACCATGGACAAACCCATACAAAGCAATTTACTACGGTGCAAAATACATTGCCAACGGTTTTTCAAAAACACAGAATACCGGCTATCTCCAGAAGTTCAACGTTGCTCCCAATACGACGGACAAGCACAGCCACGAATACATGGCAAACGTTCGCGCGGCTTCTTCTGAATCCGTAACGACATACAATGCTTACAACGCTGCCGGAATTCTTAAAACGGCAAAAACATTTATTATTCCCGTTTATTCCAACATGCCGTCTTCAACATCCGTAACCGGAGGCGGTTCCTCATCTTCAACTACCACAACAAAACCGGCCAACACAAAGGTTACAGGCCTTACGCTTGACAGCCGCACAACAACAAGCCTTACCTATAAATGGGACAAGGTAAGCGGCGCGACAAAGTATTATGTTTATATCAAGAATAATACTAAGGGCACAACATTCTCAAAAACCGTTACAACAAACAAAGCAACGCTGAATGGCCTTACAGATACAAACGAGTATTCAGTTAAGGTAAAAGCCTATGTAAACGGCAAATACGGCGAATACAGCAGCTATAACACAAAGCACACACTGCCGGGCAAGGTATCTGGATTTACAACTAAGAGCAGAACTACAGGAACTGTTACCTTGAAGTGGAACAAGAAAGCGGGGGCTGACGGCTATTACATTTACCGCTACACTCTTACTGATAAAAACACCCGAATTGTAGCAACAATCAAAGGCGGCTCCACTACCACAAAAACATTCGGCTCACTCAAAGCAGGCACATATTATTACTTCTACATTGCGCCTTATACTGTAGACTCTAAGACAAAGACAGGCTCCAAAACAAGCTTGCTTACAACGTCAACTTACCCCAACAAAGTAAGCGTATCTTCCCTTAAATCTACAGCAAAGAAGAGCCTTACTCTTTCGTGGAAAAAGGTTACCTGCACAGGCTACCAAATTCAGTATTCAACCAGCAAAACTTTCAGTTCAAACTGCAAGACTGTAACCGTAGGCGGCTCAAAGTCATCGGCAAAATGGAGCACGTCACAGTCAAATAAAACATATTATGTGCGCGTAAGAGCTTATAAATCTCCTAACGGAAGCAAGATCTACGGAAGCTGGTCACGTACATATTCAGTTAAAGCAAAATAAAATATTAATAAATAGGCGGCAATAAGCCGCCTATTTTTATCTCTTACATATTAAGTAAAAAACTTTTATAGATTAACGGAGGTTCCCACATGAAAACAGAACGCCATTTTGGCCTGAGAATTGACGATGAACTCCTGAAGAAATTCAGATTTGTTTGTGATTATGACGGACGTTCGGCAAATGCTCAGATACTTGTTCTAATTAGAAAATATATTGCCGAATATGAAAAAGAAAACGGTAAAATCGAACTATAAAAAAGAGGCGGCTTATAAGCCGTCTCTTTTTGCTTTATTTATTATTTTGATTAATACCTCGGATATTTGCCGGGGGGGTCAAGATCGCTTTGCTGAGACTGCATTTCCTCATACTGGCGCATTTTCTCCTCGCGGCGTTTCTTCTTTCTTCTGTAGTTCTTGAAGAACATGTATAAATACGCCAATACAAAGAGAACAGCGGCGACGATAATAATCTTTACTACCGTCAAAGAAAAGAACGCCTTGATTGCGTTAACTATCTTAAGGAATGTTGACAGTTCAACGGTCTTTGCCGCAACGAGAGTTACGGTTGCCACTGTCTGATCACCGTAAATGATCTCAGCCTTGCAGACCTCCTGCCCCTTTTCAATGGGGGCGTCTATTGACTCAGGTTTGTCAACAGCTTTTATTATAACGGTGGACGGGTCAAGACCTGCAGGGACGATGGTATTTACATCTTCTTTTGCCACAAGCTGTACTGTATCTGCGTCCTTACCGTCGTTGACCGCAATCTCGTCCAAAACGTCGTTTTGGTTAACAAGAGTTGTATATTTCAGAGAATCAAACGCCCATTTAAACAGCGAAGCCGCATCAATAAACGAACACTTTTCAACATATCCGTCATTGTTATAATCTATAACGGGAGCGCCCAAAACAACGGCGAGATAATTGTATCCATCCTTTGAAGCCTTCGTAATAACGCAGTAGCCTGCCTCTTCTGTGGAGCCTGTTTTTATACCGCTGGCATACTCATAATAATAGGAAACATAGCCGGACTGAAGCATAAGGTTTGTATGGTAATAATTAACCCCGTCATATTCGTACTGAACAGTTGTTGCAATTTTTACAAACATTTCGTTTTTCAGCGCTTCAAGGGTTATTTTTGCCAAATCGGAAGCTGTAGAATAGTGGTTTTCGTTATGCAGTCCGTCAGGATTTACAAAATTTGTGTTATTACATCCTATTGACTTAACCCATGTGTTCATCATTTTAACGAATTCGTCTGTACTGCCGGCAACGTACTCAGCAAGCACATGGCAGGCGTCACAGGCAGAATGAACCATTGTTAAATACAGCAACTGCTCAATTGTAAGCTCATCTCCTACCTGAAGATTTGCAACCTGAGCCCCTGTTCCCAGCATTGCGTCATATGCGGTCTGGCTTACCTTTGTTTTTGCTGTCAGGTCCTTAACGTTCTGAAGAACAATCATTGCGGTAACTATTTTTGTAAGAGACGCAGGATACATCTTTTTATCCTGGTTTTTCTGAGCCACAACGGGATAAGTCGGGTCATCCAGGCTCAAAAGCATATACGCCTCGGAATATAATTCACAGTCAGGCTGATAAACCGCCGCTTCCGCTGAAAACGGGACAGCAAAAAGAGCAGTAATAACAACCACAAAAGATAAAATTACGCTAACAGTTTTTTTCATTTACTTGACACCTATCGTAATTGATTATATTATATATTATAGTTTAACACCTTTCATATGATTTTGAAAGACCTAACTCAGAATATTTTTTATTTTTTGGAGCAAGTTATGATTTACGTTACAGGCGACACCCACGGTGACCTTTCCCATTTCAAGAACTCAAAACTTTCAAAGCTGGGCGAAAAAGATATTCTTATTGTCTGCGGCGATTTCGGCTTCATCTGGAACCCAAACGATCCTAAGGAGCGCAAAAAACTTGAATGGCTGAAGAAGCGTAAATACACCATCTGCTTTCTTGACGGCGCTCATGAGAATTTTGACGTTTTAAACAGCTATACTCCGTATCGCTGGAAAGGCGGAAACACCCACAAAATTGCAGATAATATCTACCATCTTATGCGCGGCGAAATGTTCATGTTTGAAAACAAAACGTTTTTCGTTATGGGCGGCGGCGAAAGTGAGGACGCCTCCATGCGCCAGGAAGGCGTAACATGGTGGAAAGAGGAAATGCCAAACGCTGAAGAACTGAAAAACGGTTCAGATAATCTTAAAGACTATAAATATTATGTCAACTATGTTCTGACTTATGAAGCTCCCGCCATTGCCAAGGATTTCCTTAAACTGCATACAAATAAAGCGGTTCACATAACACCGCTGAACACCTATCTTCAGGAACTGATGAAAAACGTTGAGTATATGCACTGGTATTTCGGCTCACTTCACACCGACCTGGAAATAAGCAAGAAAATGACCGCTGTATTCAATGAATTTATAGAGATATAACTAAAAGCGCACCGAACTTACGTTTCGGTGCGCTTTTTTATTAATTTTTGTCTGACAAAAATATTGTTGCCTGTTCTCCTGTCTTAATAAATATATTCTCGCAGCCTGAAGCGGAAACTTCAACTCCTCCGTCTGTTCTTCTTGCGCAGATATTTATCTTTTTGCCGCATATTGATATATTTCGTATTTCGGTAAAATCCCAGCCGTCCGGCAAAGACGGTTTTACCGTAAAACTATTAAATCCAATAGGTCTTATTCCCATTATGCCCTCAGTAAAAATCCTGAGATACAGCCCGCTTTCCGCTGAAAGCTGAGCCTGATTGCCCTCCGGGAAAGCCTCTACGGCATAGGGAATATGCTTGCCAAGCAGGCGCGCTTTTGAATATTTCATCAGCAGTTCACTGCTTCTGCTTGTTTCTGAGCTGTAAAACAGTCCTCTTAAAGCGTAAAGCGTTGAGCGGTCCCAAAAAGTTTTTTCTCCGCTTCTTGTTACAAGTCCTTCCCTCATTCTCAGTTTTTCAGAAAAGAGAGCATCTGATGTTGCCTTTGCTCTGTCAAAAATTCCAACAGTAAGCGGAATGCAAATCCAGGAGCGAAGTCTTTTCTCTTCTTTGCAATATCTGTAAGTATTAAAGCCTTCAACGTTCGCGCCGAAATACTTTTCGATATTTTCTCTAAGAGAAACAGCTTTCTCTTTGTAGTATGCGGCTCTGTTTTCGTCGCCGAATTCTTCCAGCAGATATGAAAAACTTATAAGCGCGTCATAAGCAATACATGATGTTGACAAATTAGCGCTTCCGCTTTCAAACCTGTTTTCCAATTCATCACTGTCGCTGGCAACAACGCCGTCATCATTGATTTTTGAAAGCGTATAGTCAATACAGTCTTTAATAGGCTTCATAAACTTAGCGGCAAGCTCTCTGTCCCCGGAAGAAAGAAGGAAACGGGAACAGCCGTAGGCATACATTGCGCTGTCTCCTCTGTCTTTGGCGCCGTTCCATATACCGTCCCCTTCTGAAATAATACTGGTAATCAGCGCTTTGTCGGAAGAAATATATTTTTTGTAAAGATTATAAGTGTTTATCGCCTGTTCAAAGCCCGTATTATATCCCAAATATCCGAAAAGCGGGTTTACATATTCGCACTGGTCATTTGTCCAAACAGCGGCATAATAGTTTCCGCCTCCGGGAGAATGCATAAGTCCGCTTTTTGTTTTGAATATGCTTTCGCAGGCTCTGATTTTAGCAAATCGGCACATTGAATTGATAGTTTCGCTTGGAGTTACAACTGTCATTGTTGATGTCAATTCATCAATAAATTCCCGACGCTGTTTCATCTCCTGTTCTATATCAGGACTAAGACGCTTATCGCCGAAATCCGTACCGCAGTAAAACGCAGACGCTGTTTTTCTTTCATCCGCATTCAGCTGTAACTCATCCGTGCTCACTTCGCAATATATTTTATACTGCTTTCTTTCGTGGCCGAAAATCTTTGGAGTTATAACCTCTGCGTCGTTATTATTTATCTTAACTCTAACACTCTTTGAACCTGTATTCCACGCCGTTATCCGCTCGGCAAGGCAAGGCAGACTGCGGGAAACAAAGAGTTCTCTTGTAATTTTAACGTCCCCAACGGAAGTGTGAATACTGAGAATTCCGTCAAAAGTGATTTTTTCGACTTTTTCTTCTAAAGAGGCGCCAACCTCAAAAGTTACTCCCTTGAAGTTGTAATCCTGACTAGAAGATGTTTTATTTGGATAACAGCGCAGATTAGGAAAAACGACATGGCGCATTATCATCAGATTTCTGCATTTGTCGTGGCCGTAACTTACAATTGCTGAACAGTGAAAACCCGACATTTCAATATGATTGCCGAATTTTTCACCGTTTTTTGCCTGGTACACAATGCTGTTTGAGTTAATTGTATGATAAAATTCGTCCCCGGCATTTCCAATCCTTGCATAAGGAGCAAAATAGCGCTTTTTTGCGGGAGGTATATTCACGCTGAATAAATCTTTCATCATGGCAGAATTCCTTTATTGTTCTATAACTTTTTCAGTAATAAATTTGTCTATATCTCGATAAAACGTTTCACTCTCAAGTTCCCTAAGAATTTCGTGGCGGGCATCCTGATAAAGTTTAAGTTCAACATCCCTGTGGCCTGTGGAAATCAGTTTGTCATAAACTATTTTAACACCTTTGGCATAATCGCCCACGGGGTCCATATCACCTGACGCAATCATTATCGGCAGATCTTTGGGCACACTCTGATACCAGGCATCCTGGTTACATTCCTGAAGAAGATGGCCAAGATCATTGTAGGCCGCAACAGTAAATGTAAATCCGCAAAGATTATCGGCTACATACTCGTCAACAGACTGCTTATCGCGGGACAGCCAGTCGCAATGGGTACGTTTTTCAAACTTGTCGTTATAACCCTTAAAACCTGTATTTTCAAGCAACTTTGAGCGATATTTCTTTCCCTTTAACGCAGCCATAACATTGGTTATGGCAACACTTGCCGCCGCCAGCGGATTAGGACCGCCGGTTCCTATGTAAATAGCGGCAGAATAGCCTGCTGAAGGATAGCGAGCGGTAAAACAACGCATTATAAAACTGCCCATGGAGTGACCCGCAATAATTACTTTTTTATCTGGATATTCACTTCTTGCAATATCAAAAAGCTGCTTTGCATCCTGAATAAGGAAACGATAGCCGTCTTTATCTCCGAAATAGCCCAGATCATCGGCATTTCTGCATGATTTTCCGTGACCAAGCATATCGTGCATGAATACGGCGTAACCCATTGCTGTAAGCGCTTCAATCGCCTTTTGGTAGCGGCCGCAGTGCTCCGCCATTCCGTGGTGAAGCTGAATTACAGCCTTAACGTTTCCGTCGTCCGGAAACCATTGCCAAGCATAAATTGTTGATAATGTGCTTGTACTCGGAAAAGAATACGTTTTTGTTTTCATAGAAAATCCCCCTCCGGCAGAAATTCTGCCTTTTTCCATGCTTATTTATTCGTCCAACTGAGAAGTGCAGTGAGCGCATCTCGTTGCGTCGAACGGAATTTCACTTTTGCAGTACGGGCATATTTTAACAGCCGGCTTATTCTCTTTTTCCTCCGCTTCCCTAACACGGCGAATAGCCGCGGAAATTTTGTTGAACAGTCTTATGATAAAGAAAATTACCGCCGCCATAATCAAAAAATTGATTACAGCCGAAATGAAAGCTCCGTAGTCTATATAATTATCGCCAATCAGGTGAAGTTTTCCCTGAATATTGGCTCCGCCTACGCAGTTTAATATCGGTTTTATTATATCGTCAGTCAGCGCGTTGACAACGCCTGTAAAAGCAGAGCCGATTATCATACCGACAGCCAGGTCAATTACGTTTCCCCTGGAGATAAACGTCTTGAATTCCTGAAGAATCTTTTTCATTTTTATTCCTCTTTTTATCACAAAATAATCACTTGTCATCCGTTTTTATGCCCGAAAAGTCAAAATCGGGAATAAAACCTTCGTCAGCGGAACAGCGTTCCTGAATAAACAGTTTTTCCATACCCTTATCCAAAGCGTAATCAAGAACTTTCCTGTATTCACGCTTTGTTATTTTTCTGTTTATCTCCGGATAATTGCTTAGATCGTTAACAGGCGTGTACTGCGCCATCAGCGAAACATATGTATCAGGAAGATTATCGCACAGCCAGTCGATAATCTCTAAAGAAGAGTTGGTGTTTGACGGCAGAATAAGATGTCTGACTATCATTCCCGAAACCATTTTTTCTCCGTCAAATTTATCGCTTACCTGGCGGCGCATTTCGCAAAGAGCATCAGCCGCTTTTTCAAAATAATCGGGAGCGGATGAATACCGTTTTGCTTTGTCGCTTCTGATATATTTAAGATCAGGCAGATAAATATCCACCAGACCGTCAAGTCTTTTCAGCGTCTCAACATTTTCGTAGCCGCTGCTGTTATAAACCACCGGCACCGGCGGTTTCCAGCGCTCCAGCAATTTTGCAAGAGCAGATGCGTAATGGGTGGGATTTACAAAATTTATGTTCTGTGCGCCCTGCTCCACAAGGTTTTTCATAATGTCAATAAGGTCGTCCTCGCTCAGCTCAACGCCTTTGTTTTCACTGCTTATCTCGTAATTCTGGCAGTAAACACAGCGCAGAGAACAGCCGCTGAAAAATACGGCTCCGCTGCCGTTTGGCCGGCTGAGACAAGGTTCCTCCCAAAAATGGAGAGCCGCTCTAGCCGCCCTGAATTTTTCTGGGGATCGGCAGTAGCCGACAGAAACAGAGCGGTCTGCGCCGCAGTTTCTGGGACAGTCTTTACAAATTCTCATAACAGCGCCTTATATATGTCTCCTTTTCTGTAAGGGGTAACGGCGGCAATCTCCTTTGATGCGGCGTTTACCGACATTCCGTTTTCAGTAAGCGCCCTCGCTTTTTCCACCGCTTCTTCAAAAGTTATCTCTTTCTCAACCTCGGCTTTCTTGCCCTCAACTATCAAAACGATCTCGCCTTTTATTTTCTCTTCCGTAAACCGTTTTTCAGCCTGAGCAAGCGTTGTTCGTATAACTTCTTCGTGGACTTTTGTCAGTTCCCTTACAATTGCGATTTCACGGTCACCCAAAACCTTATGCAAATCACATACTGTGTTGGCGAATTTATGGGGCGCCTCGTAAAATATCATCGTTCTTTTTTCGTCTTTTATTTCTTCAAGGTGGTCGCGGCGGGACTTCTTGTTAACAGACAAAAATCCCTCAAATGTAAACCTGCCTGTATCCATGCCGGATATTGCCAGTGCAGTAGCAAATGCTACAGGACCCGGAACAGAAACAACCGTAATGCCTCTTTCGTGGCAAAGGCGAACAAGATCCTCACCGGGGTCTGAAATAGCCGGCATTCCCGCGTCTGTAACAATGGCGCAGTTCTCCCCTCTTTCTATTCTGTCTGCAATTATTTCGCCTTTCTGGCGGCGGTTATGCTCAAAATAACTTATCATTTCTTTTTTTATGCCGAAATGATTAAGCAATTTAAGAGTAACCCTTGTATCCTCCGCCGCAATAAAATCAACCGAGCTCAGCGTTTCAACAGCTCTCGGTGAGAAATCGGACAAATTTCCGATAGGCGTTCCAACAACATATAACTTTCCGCTCATTTATCGTACCCGTCGGCATAAGAGCCGTATATCTTCAGCATTTCATCGGTGAACTTTAGATTTTCTTTCTTAATAATCAACTGGGGCGCAACACGCAAAAACGGTTTTGCTCCCTTTCGCCCTTCAATCAGGAAGAGGAAAGGTGCGTCTCCCGCCTTATCCTGAACGAAGCGCAGACGCTTCGGCTCAAGTTTAAAGCGGCGCATTGAATCCATAACGTCAACCAGTCTTTCAGGACGGTGGCACATACAAAATCTTCCGCCGAACTGCAAAAGATATGAAGCCGCGCGGCAGGCGTCCTCAATAGTACAGCACACCTCGTGGCGGGCAATCTTTGCGCTTTCGTCCATTGATTCAATTCCCGTATTAACAGGCTTATACGGAGGGTTCATTGTAACAAGCGAAAAACTCTCCGCCTTAAACAGAGTTTCAATCTGTCTTAAATCACACTGATTAACCTTCAGTCTGTCTGAAAAGCCGTTATATACAATAGAGGTTTCAACCTGCTTTACCGCATTCTCCTGAATGTCAACGCAGTTCACGGGCTTAATTGTATCATCCCTCAGCCACAAAAGCGGTATTATCCCACAGCCTGTGCCAAGGTCGATGGCGTTGTCCCGTCTGCGTATGCAGGCAAAATCAGCAAGAAGCACTGCGTCCGTACCGAATGTATGCTCCCTGCTTACGGCAATATGCACATTGTCTGAAAGTCGTTCTATCTTGTACATGGCTTCTCCTTTTTTTCTTATATTATATAACGCTTTAGCGCTTTTGACAACAAAAAAAGTACGCCCTCATTAGAGGGCGTAGATTTATCGTTATTTACAAGTGCATTATGCCTGAGAAGGAGCACCAACGGGGCAAGTAGCCTCGCAAGCACCACACTCGATGCAAGCGTCTGCATCAATTACGTACTTACCGTCACCTTCTGAAATAGCTGATACGGGGCACTCTGCTGCGCAAGCACCGCATGAAATGCAATCGTCAGAAATTGCGTATGCCATTCTAAATACACCTCCTGTCACTTTTCTACAATAAATATAACAGTATTGCCGATAAAAAGCAAGAGGAAAATAAAGAAATATTACTGATTATTACCAGCGTTTTCGGCTCTGTCCTTATTTGCACTGCGACCTGAGCGTTCGCGGACAATTCTTACCGCATCACGCTCAACAATGACGGGAGCGCCGTCGGGAGCGCTGTCAAGCTGAACCTTAAGTTTGCCTGCCAGAAGTGAAACGTCAACGACAACGCCTCTGCCCTCGCGGCAGTCAACCACCGTGCCCTTTTTCGGTGTAATCTTCTGCAAATATTCATAACCGTTTTGCTCATATTTCAGACAGCACATCAGTCTTCCGCAAGTGCCGCTGATCTTTGAGGGAGAAAGGCTGAGACCCTGCTCCTTTGCCATTTTTATAGAAACGGAATGAAAATCATTGAGAAAAGTTGAACAGCAAAACGGACGGCCGCATATTCCGAGACCGCCAAGCATTTTTGACTCGTCCCTTACACCGATTTGGCGCAGCTCGATTCTCGTATGGAAAGTCGAAGCAAGATCCTTTACAAGTTCGCGGAAATCCACTCTGCCGTCAGCAGTAAAATAGAAAAGGATTTTAGAACCGTCAAAAGCATATTCAACCTCAGTAAGGTTCATATCAAGATTGTGCTTTTGGATTTTCTCTGCGCATATTTCGTAAGCGCGTTTTTCTTTCTTTCTGTTTTCTTCCACCGTTTTGCGGTCCGCGTCAGTTGCAATACGCACGATAGGTTTCAGCGGAGCGACTACCTCGCTGTCATCCACCTCGCGTATGCCGGACTGAGCAACAGCGCATTCAAGCCCTCTGGAAGTTTCAACAATAACCATGTCGTTCTTATTGACTTCCAGCTTTTTGGGGTCGAAAAAATATGTTTTGCCTGCGTCCTTAAAACGCACGCCGACTACTTTCGTCATGTTTATATATATCCTCCTATCTGCCTGCCGCCTGTCTGAGCGCATAGCAGAATTTCGTAATTATCAACGCGTTGTTTGCGTTGCTGTTTGTCAGTTTATACACTTCGCCCACAGTCTCCGTCAGCTTGAGTAGCTGGCTTCTTGTAAGCTCACAGGCGAGCATTTCAGCCGTTTTGCGGTTGCCCGAAAGAAGCTGAGCACCGCTGTCAACAAGGAGAGTGTCCCTGAACATGCGGCGAAGCAGTGAGCAGGCGTCAAGTATTCCCTGCCTGTCCTTCTGAAAAGCGGAGCATACTTTCAAAAGTTCGTATTCATTATCTTTTACAAGACTGGTGCAAATATCAATACAAAGGGAATTAAGAGCGGCGGCTTTTCCGTCTTTAAGACTTTCCATCGCTCTGCCTATATTCCCGTTAAACATTGAGACCGCTTGCCTTGCGCGGTCATAATCGGCGCCGCTGTCATGCTCCGTTATATATTCGGCGCCGATTTTTTCATTCACTCCCTCCAGCGTAAACACAACGCTTCGGGAAAGTACCGTTTGCAAAAGTGCGCTTTTATTGTCCACCGTTAAAATAAACCTTACATATGACGGCGGTTCCTCAAGTATTTTCAATATAGCGTTCTGGGCAGATTCACTCATAAGATGAGCGTTTGCCAGTATGTAGACCTTGAACGGCGCCTCATTCGGCGACATACATGTATCATCAATAACTTTCTGTATCATCTCTTTGTGAAAAGAGCGGGCGCCTCCCTCAGGAGTATACTCAAAAATATCCGGATGGATATGGGAGACAGCCTTTTTGCACTGAGAACAGATATAGCACGGCTTTTCTTCACTGCGGCAAACAAGCGCGGCGGCTATTTCCCGCGCCAAAACGTGCTTGCCCATGCCCTGCTCGCCTTCAAGAATAACAGCGTGGGGCAGTCTGCCCGTATCAAGCAAAGCTGAAATCTGTTCTTTTATCTTTTCGTTACCGAGAAAATACTTAAAACGCATTTTAATTATAACTTTCTGAATTCGTCAACATTTATTACAAAAGCGACAGCGCCGTACTCTTCAACATCAACGGGCTGTTTGAGCAGAGAACCTTCAAGTGTGCTTTCAACACCGAACTGGCGAACAACACGCTTTGTTACGTTCTCCTTGATTACATCAAAAAGATGGGGAACTTTGTCATCGTCTGTTCCGATACATACGGCTGTATGACCGTCTGCAAGGAACTGACCCGATGTGGAAATGCGGGTTGCAAAAAATCCCTCGTTACTTACTGCGGACAGTACTTTTGTAATGTCCTTATTTGAAATTAAAGCCATAACAAGCTTCATTCATATCATCCTTTCTAAACTTGCCAATATCGCTTTATCCCCCCGACAAAGGATAAATAATTTAATTCTATCGTATCAATTATACGCTTAAATCGGCAAATTTACAACTCATAGTAATTTATCTTCAAACAAAATTTACAATTTGTACTTATTTAGACATATCATTCCTGAAATGGAACATTATCTCTCTTACTCATGCAACGCTTGCCATAGCCACAATAACGGGCATCGTAATAATTGAAAAAATGGAAGACTGAGCCGCAAGCTCACTGCCCAGAGCTGTATCGTTATCATATTTTGCGGCGTACATAGCCGTATTGCTTGCGGTGGGGGCTGAGGCTGATATGGTCATCGCCACAAGTAAATCGCCCGTAACTCCAAGCAGGCGGAATATGCCAAGCATACAGGCGGGAATAAAAACGAGGCGTAAAAAAGAAGAAAAATAAAGTTCTTTTTTTATCACCAGATTTTTGAAATTAGAATTTGCCAAAAATGTTCCGAAAATTATCATCGCCAGCGGCGAATTGCAGTTTCCTATCAACTCCATGGGATAGGAAATAATATACGGTATCTCAGGCTGAATAAAAAACAGCGGAAGTCCGATGATAACGGCGATTGAACCTGGATTGAGAAAAATCCGTTTAATATCTATTTTCGCCTCTCGTCCACTTATTGCATATATTCCGTAGGTGAAGGCGAGGATATTGAAAACCGCAACATAAACGGAACAGTAAAAGATACCTTCCGTACCGATTACGCTTTTTGCCAGCGGAAGAGCAAGGAAAGCGGCGTTTGAAAAAACAATGCCGTAATGATAAATTCCGCGTTCTTTAAGCGAGCGTTTGCGAAACGTTGCCCCGGCAACTGCAATGCCGAAAAAGTGGGTGCCAAAGGCACAGGCAAATGCAATAAGTATACCCTTAACGTGTTCAATGGTATATTCCATTGTCATAAAGGTATGGATTATTGTAATGGGCAATATTATATTGAACAGAAGATCAATAACGCGTTTTCCGTCCGCCTGACGGAAAATCTTTGTTCTGTCGGTAATAAAGCCCACAAGAGAAATCAGATAGAGAATGCCCACCTGAAGAGCTATCGTTTTCAGATTGTCAAGAAACAAGGGGTATCCTCCGTAAAAATCCCCGTAGCGCGGTGTAATAATCGGTTATTCTCTGCTCCTTCTAAGCAGATTTCCGGCAAATGAAGCGGCAAACAAACCGCAGATTAAGTCGGTAATTCTTGAAAATACGGCGTCGCTCAGTTCGCTTTGACGCCCTATAAAAGAAGTAATAATTCCGGGTAATTCCAGAATTACAGAAAGCATAAATGTTACTAAGGCAAAAAATACAATTCCGCGGCCTGCGTTTCTTTCGCTGACAGCCACCGTAATAAACGAAAAGTAAAACATCAACAGGAAAACAAGGTAAATAAATTCCACTACAGTCTCTGTTCCCATTGATACATTTACCATTTCAACGAGAATGTCAAGAAGCCTTATAACAGCCCACAAAACGGGTACGAAATGGAAGAACCTGAAACTTCTGAAATCGTACTGACTTCCAGATAATGTCATGCCCACGGTTATGTAATAAAAGCTGGACAGCAGAGCGAACGCTCCCAGCAAAACCATAAGCACAAGTTCATTTCGCTCAAGATAAGCTGTATTTTCAATATAGTTAAAGCAATCGAAAGCCTGAAGCACAAAGTCTGCAAAAAACGCTCCGGCATTCAAAAACGCAAACACTGCAATCTTTCGCTGAGGCTTTTGAGCAATTCCCGGCGCGGTACACCTGCATCGAATGGCAAATACGAGACAAAGCGCCGCAGAGCAAAATATCAGACCGTAGATCCAGTAACTGTAAATTTCTCCCTCAGGCACAACAAAGCCTGTACTGTTATCCGTAAAAAAGAGGAGCTGCCGAAAGCGCAAGAAAACAGCAACCCCTGCCGCAACAGTTGATAGAATCAAAGGGATTTTTGCCGTTTTATTCTGCACCTTTTTCGCTCCTCTAAATCAACTTAAAGCTCTTCTCTGTCTTCAGGCGAAACGTATGTACGTGAATGAGAAACACTCTTGTATGCCGGTCTCATAATTCTGCCGCCTGAGATAAGTTCCTCCAAACGGTGAGCGCACCAGCCTGAAATTCTGGCGGTGGCAAACAGAGGAGTAAACAGATCTTCTGGAATACGCAGAACCTTATAAACCAGACCTGAGTAAAGGTCAACATTGGCGCACATTGCTTTATCGTCGCCCTTAACTTCCGCAAATACCTGCGGGGTCAGTTTTTCAACATTTTCAAGGGTCTTAAACTCTTTTTCAAATCCTGCTTCATAAGCAAGCTTTCTCGCGCTGTCTTTAAGAATTACAGCGCGGGGATCAGACAACGTGTAAACGGCGTGACCCATACCGTAAATAAGACCGGAACCGTCGCCGGCTTCCTTTTTAAGGATTTTAACAAGATAATCCTTAACCTGATTTTCATCTGTCGAATCCGGAACATTCGCCATAATATCCTGCATCATATGGGTAACTTTGATATTGGCGCCGCCGTGACGGGGACCTTTAAGAGAACCAAAGCCCGCAGTAATTGCAGAATACGTATCAGTACCGCTGGAAGTAAGAACTCGGGTAGAGAAAGTGGAGTTGTTACCGCCGCCGTGGTCAGCGTGAAGCATAAGGCAGATATCAAGAAGTTTTGCTTCTTCTCTTGTAAACTGCTTGTCAACACGTAGCTGATTAAGAATATATTCCGCTGTTGTCTGTTCCTTATTTATCGGGTGGAGGAACATTGTCTTATTGTAGAAAGAACGGCGTTTTACCTGATAAGCGCTGTTCATAATCGTCGGCATCTGAGCAATAAGCTGAAGAGACTGACGAAGCACGTTAGCAATAGAAGTATCATCAGGATTTTCATCAAATGAATAAAGAGACAAAACGCATCTTGCCATCTTATTCATAATATCCTTTGAAGCGTGCTTCATGATTACGTCTTCCACAAACTCATCGGGAAGAGCGCGGCACTCGGCAATTACCTCTCTCAGCGACAAAAGCTGATTAGCGGTGGGAAGATTGCCGAAGAGAAGCAGCCAAACAACCTCTTCGTAGCCGAAGCGGTCATTTTTGATGCAGTCATTGACCAGATCTCGGATATCATATCCTCTGTATGAAAGTTTACCGTCTTTAGGAACCAATTCACCGTCTGAAATATAGTAACCTTCAACGGAACAGATACGGGTAAGGCCGGCCATAACACCGGTGCCGTCACTGTTGCGCAACCCCCTTTTCACCTGGTAGCGCTCGTAATCCTTTAAATTGATGAAGTTATTCTTTTCCAGTTCGTTGCATAAACTGGAAAGAGCCTCCATGGAAATCGGGGAGATGTATTCTGAACCCATACCATGTTCCTCCTTTCAGAAAATCATTGAAATAACAACACATATTGAAAAATTATTATACAATTTTCTAAGGCCAAAGTCAAGTTTACACAGGAAAGGAGTGTCCAAAAACATGAAAAAAGCACTGGTTCTTTTTGCCGTATTTTTCGTTCTAACTATGGTAGTTCCGATGTTTATTGCTTTTCAGCAAGGCGAAACAAACGACGAAATGATTAAGATGCTTCACTCGGCAGTTATTCCTCTATTGAATTATCGTTTATTTTAGTTATATTGCACTCAACCGACGTCTCAAGGGCAGAAGCTGCGAAATAATCGTCCCAATTATCTTTAAGCTGATTGTAAGTTTCGGAACTGCTTTTAGCCAGGTATTCGCCTGCCTTTACGCCGTCGCACCTGCAGTCTTTCATTTTTGTATAAGCGGTATTGCAGATACTCTGAACTTTTTCGCAGGACAGCCTTTCAATCTTATCTATTGCGTCGTTGTCTATTGTGCTTACATAACCGTTTTCCAGTTCGTCCAGCATAAGATCCATTTTCAGGCGCACTTTGAAAACCACCTGTCCGTTTTCAATCTCCGCACTGCGCTTTACCTTGGAAGATAAAATATTAACGCCGATATTTCCCATATCTTCATCGTAAAGATTAAGAAGAGCGTTTTCAACCTTGCCGTTCATCATAAGAATTCCGAATGTCTCTTCAGCGTTTGCAACTCCCGCCATCTTATTGCCGCTGAAAAGCGCAAGCCCGTCGAACTCAACCACATCATCATTTGCCTTAAGCATAGGCAGATAGATATCAGAAGTGGGACTTGCATAGCGGTTGAGCGTTTCGTTTACCGTTACAGCCGCTCCCATCCCGCTGCGCTCGCCGTTAGTAAGAAGTCTTACAATATCTTCGCTGGGAACCAGAGCGTCGTTTTCCTTGCATTTCAGAATGTCAGACGCTTTTCCCTCAGCTATACAAAGCAAAACATCCGGGCGCGAATATGCGCTTCTAATAAAATAATCAAGGTTGTCTTCTACTCCGTTTTCCGCCAAATCTCTGCCGAAAACGGTCATCTTGTTTTGCCCCAAAAACAGTTTGCTTGACAAATCTTTTGATAATTTGGATATTGCTTCGGATATCGTGGTTCCCTTTTCAGATGAATTAAGGGTAATATTTCCGCCGAGAGCCTCAGACCCTGTTCCGGATTTTGCAAGGTTCAGCGTCTGGACGCTGACGGTAATTTCATTTTCACTTTCGTCAATAGCCATTCCCTCTACAATAGACAGATCCCTAAGAGTCTGGCGTTCCATACAGCCCGAAAAGCTGAGCACAATTATCAGGGCTGCTGCAATAATCTTAAAAAGCTTCAATAACTTTATCCCCTTTACTTTTCTTTTTGAAAATCAAGGTAACCAGCGGAATTACCGTTGAAAACAGCAAAAACGGCACAATGGTAACAAGAACCGAATGGGTGCCTACCGACATATAATCGGCGGTTAATACGGAGACGGCAAACGCCGCCAAACCGCAGATAATACATTTTCTTTTACGATTTTTACCGGGGAGACATTCACCGGCGCAGTAAATGAGAACAGACGCCTTTATAAAAATCGCGAAAATCCACAGCCCCGTATACAGCACATCAAGTCTTACAAAATTGCCGGTGGACGCTAACTGGGACAGCGAATAAAGCGGAAACGCCTGAAGTCCTGCCGCGGCTCCCATAACGCCCACCGCGAACAGGAAAAGCAAATCAGCCGAAAAATACGCAGCAGACATTGCGGACACAAACGCTGTTACCGCCTTTTCCCTGACATTATCAGCAAGGGCCAAAAAAATTACGATCTCCGCAGTATTAGCGGAAAGGGTCAGCGCATTTTTAAAAATGGCTCCCCAGCCTGTGGAAATGACGGGAAAGAGACTGACTATCTCAAAATTCCGAACGTTGAAGCCAATTACAAGAACAACTGCCAGCGCAATCAGAAAAAACGAAAAGCCGGAAAAGCGAGAAATTCCCTCGAGCCCCATTATGGCGGCGTAAACTGCAAATATGAAAATCAGCAGAGAAAATCCCCAGCTTTTTTCTTCCGTGTTCAGCCGCGCGGAAGCGAAATAGGAAAATCGGCTTACGTTAATCGCCGCAAGATAAATAAAGTTAACGGCATAAAGATAGTTAAGCCCTTTGATTTTAAGCGGATTTTTTCGCTGTTTAACACACATTACCGCAGGCAGAGAAAACAACAGGGTAAGCAAAAAAGCAATAGCAATACTGATTATCATATCAGTTGACAGCTTGCCCGCCATAATTGACTGCATATGGGTAAGGCTTACCACTATTCTGCCGATATAGAAAATAGAAAACAAACTGAAAGCCGAGATAATTATTGATTTATTTTTTGTCAATATGAGCACCTCGCATATTCTGAACTCTCACTTTCCTGCGGGACAATTTTTTCCAGCTTTCCCGATAAAAGACATCCCCCAGCGAACGGATATCCAGCGGAGCAATGGGAGAAGAATAAGGAACGCCGTAAGGATTAAGGGAGCAGATATTGACAAACAGCGCGCCAACGCCAAGCATAATGCCGTAAATTCCCATAATACCGCCTATTATGATAAATATCAGGCGCAAAACCGAAACGCTGTCATAAAGCGGAAAAGCGACATAAGACGCGATAGCCGTTATGGCAATGACAACCAGCATCGGCGCACCGATTAAACCTGCGGTTACTGTTGCC
>URGA01000005.1 GCA_900547275.1 uncultured Oscillospiraceae bacterium
CACCCGGGTCGCCCTGACGGCCGGCACGGCCGCGCAGCTGGTTGTCGATACGGCGGGATTCGTGGCGCTCGGTGCCGAGCACGTACAGACCGCCGAGCTTGACGACTTCCTCATGCTCGTCCTTGACCTGGTCCTTGATTTCGGCCAAAGTGCCCGGCCAACGCTTCTCGTACTCGTCCGGAGTGTCATCCGGAGAATAGCCTTCGGACTTGAGCTTCGCATCGGCGAGGAACTCGACGTTGCCGCCGAGCATGATATCGGTACCACGGCCTGCCATATTTGTTGAAATGGTAACGGCGCCGAATTTACCTGCCTGAGCGATGATTTCCGCCTCGCGCTCGTGGTTCTTAGCGTTGAGGACGTTGTGCTTAATGTGTTCTTTCTTCAGCATTTTTGAAAGAATTTCGCTCTTTTCAATGCTGATAGTGCCGACAAGAACCGGCTGTCCTTTTTCGTGGCACTTCTTAATCTGCTTGATTACGTTATGGTATTTGCCTGCTTCTGTCTGGAAGATAACGTCCGGATGGTCGATACGGATAAGCGGCTTGTTGGTGGGAATTTCAACAACGTCCAGCTTGTAGATTTCGCTGAATTCCGGAGCCTCTGTTGAAGCTGTACCTGTCATACCGGAAAGTTTTTCGTAAAGACGGAAGTAGTTCTGGAAGGTGATTGTAGCAAGAGTTTTGCTCTCGTGCTCAACCTTTACGCCTTCTTTTGCTTCAATAGCCTGGTGAAGACCTTCGTTGTAACGTCTGCCCAGCATGATACGGCCTGTGAATTCGTCTACGATAAGAACCTGACCGTCTTTTACAACGTAGTCAATATCGCGGCGCATAACGCCGATAGCCTTGATAGCCTGGTCGATGTGGTGGAGCAGAGTAGTATTTTCAATATCCATCAGGTTGTCAACGTGGAAATATTCTTCCGCTTTCTTGACACCGTCCTGGGTAAGAGTTGCTGTTCTTGCTTTTTCGTCTACGATGAAATCACCTTCATAAGTTGCTTCGGTGTCCTGCTTTTCGTCCATCTTTGCAACCTTGACCATTTTAAGGGTCCTTGCAAAGGCGTTTGCCTGGCGGTAGAGGTCTGTTGACTGTTCGCCCTTACCGCTGATGATAAGAGGAGTTCTTGCCTCATCGATAAGGATTGAGTCTACCTCGTCTACGATAGCGAAAACGTGGCCGCGCTGAACTTTCTGCTCTTTGTACTGAACCATGTTGTCACGAAGATAGTCAAAGCCCATCTCGTTGTTTGTTCCGTAGGTGATATCGCATCTGTACGCTTCCTGGCGCTGTTCGTTTGTCTTTTCGTGGATAATAAGGCCGACTGAAAGACCGAGGAAACGGTAAAGTTTGCCCATCCATTCAGAGTCACGCTTTGCCAGATAGTCGTTGACAGTTACGATGTGAACGCCTCTTCCGGTAAGACCGTTAAGGTAAGCCGGCAGGGTAGCAACAAGTGTTTTACCTTCACCTGTTTTCATTTCTGCGATACGGCCCTGATGAAGAACGATACCGCCGATGATCTGAACGGGGAAGTGCTTCATTCCGAGAACTCTCCATGCAGCCTCGCGGCATACGGCAAATGCGTCAGGCAGAATATCGTCAAGTGTTTCGCCTGCGGCAAGCCTGTCCTTAAGAACCTGGGTCTGCTCGGTGAGTTCCTTGTCGTCCATCTCCTGATATTTTGTCTCAAGGTCAAGTACCTTTTGCTTTGTTTTACTCAGGCGTTTTACTTCCTTTTTTGAGTAATCACCAAAGAGGGCTGTTACTAATTTGTTAGCCATTTATTTTTTCACCTCATGTGTAATATCTTCTTTTTCGCCGCTTTTGAAAAAGCACTAAAAAACATTGTAACACAAAATCAACATTATGTCACTAAAAAAATAAATAATATGGAAATATTATACTATATTGCGCTTAACCGACTATTGATTTTACTGCGCCCAGCGCGCCGCCGGAAACGGCGTTTTCGGCGGTTTCGTCAAAGCAGAGAACGAGATTTTTCTTATCCTGGCGGATTGTAAGAGTTACGTCTATGCCCTGGTCGGACATTTTTGCTTTTCCGATCTCGCTTACAAGAGTGGAAAGGTTTGAATCAAGCCAGCTATCGTTAGTAAGTTTGCCCAGAAGCTGAATTTTTGAATAATTGCTGAGAAGATCCTGGGTAAAATCGTAAGCCGCCTGTTCAAGGTCTTTGTTGCGAACCGTTACTGTTACGGTTTTATTTTCTATATCGATGGATTTTACATCAACGGTAAGATTTTTGAAGATTGCTCTTCCCAGTTCTGCAAACTGCTCGTGGTCTTCAGCAAATCCGACTATGTAACTTAAAGTTGATGATTCAACGTATTTATCAAGTTGCTCGGTATCAAATTCTTTGAGCGCATCAACGGCAACATTAACCGTTTCGGTAATATTTTCTTCGGTCAATTCGGCATTAGGACCCGAACAGCCGGCAAAAACAAAAACTATTGACAAAACAAGAATTGCACTTATAATTTTTTTCATGTGTTTCTTCCTTTCGATTTGGTTTATAATATTATATATAATATGCAATGAGTTGGCAAGGAAAAACTTTGAAGCAAGGAAAAATTAACAATTTCGTAAAAAGATAAGTTGACGAATAATAAGTCTTATATTGCATATTTGTTGCATATATGGTATAATCAATAAAATTCAGACACCCTATATTGATTTATATTTAAAATAACACCGGCTGCTTTCGCGCCGGGCGGGCATTATTCCCACGGTTCTGCTGCCCGTTGTTTCAAAATAACTGTGAACAGGAACGTTGAAAATGGAGAATAAAAACAAAAAGTGGTTCGGTCCCACTAAAATCAAACGGCTGTTTGACATAGTGGTTTCGTTTTTTTCGCTTATTATACTGTCACCGCTGTTTTTGGTGATTTGTATTATCAATCTTTTTACACCGGAGTGTTCCGTGTTTTTTACCCACGAACGCCGAGGCAGAAGAGGAAAACCGTTTAAGATTTATAAATTCCAGACGATGAAAAACAACACTCCGAACTGTGCCACCGGCGATCTTGAAAACCCGGATCAGTATATTACAAAATTCGGCCGTTTTCTCAGAAAAACAAGTCTTGACGAACTTCCGCAGCTCTGGAATATCCTTAAAGGGGATATGAGTTTCGTAGGTCCGAGACCGCTTATTTCCAGCGAGATGAGGGCTCACCGCCTTCGTCTTGAGTACGGCGTTTACCGTTTTCGCCCCGGTCTTACCGGCTGGGCTCAGGTTAACGGACGAGACAGCATTTCTCTTATGCAGAAAATGAAACTGGATAAGTATTATTGCGATAACTGGAGTCTTATGCTCGATCTGAAAATACTTCTGCGCTCCGTTGGCGTATGTATTAAGCAGGAAGGCTTCCACGAAGGCATTTATCACCGCCGCTGATGCCCGGCAAAGAGTAAATCAATCATAAGCAGGAGAGTAAACAACTTATGGAAAGAAATTTTATTGACGGTTATGTTGAGTGGCAGGCAAATCCGGAGATTACCGGAGTTAATAAACTGCCCCAGCATGCTACATTTATGCCTTATGACTCTTTTGACGAAGCGAAGAAGGCAGACCGCTATGCGTCTTCAAGATGCAAGCTGCTTAACGGCAAGTGGAAGTTTAAACTTTACAAAAACTATGCTTACCGTCCGTCAGATTTTGCTCAGCCCCATTATGACGCTCATAATTGGGACACGATAACTGTTCCCGGCAGCTGGCAGATGCAGGGTTACGACCAAAATCAGTACTGCAACGTCCGCTATCCCTGGGAAGGCCATGAGGATATCTGCCCTCCGAACGCTCCTACTAAGCACAACCCGGTTGGCTGTTATCTTAAGAAGATACACGTAGGCGCGGCGATGCTTTCAAAGAGAGTTGTTCTCTGTTTTGAGGGTGTTGAATCTGCATTTTATCTTTACATAAACGGCGAGCGCGTCGGTTACAGCGAGTCAACATTTAACAGATCCGAATTTGATATTTCCCGTTATCTTAAAGAGGGTTCAAACGTTATCGGAGTTGAGGTTTACCGCTGGTGCACCGGTTCTTGGCTTGAATGCCAGGATATGTGGCGCATGGCGGGAATTTTCCGCGACGTTTATCTCTACACCACGGAAAAAGAATATATCCGTGATTTTCAGCTTCGCGCTACTCCCGACAGTGAATTTAACGACGGTTTTGTTGACGTGCTTGTTAAGACAAACGGCGCTTACGAGGGACTGTCAATAGATATGAGCGTGCTCAACGACAAGGGCGAAGTGGTTGCCCTTGACTGCCAGTACGCGAATGAGGACCACCGCACATCTCTGCGAGCTATCGTCGCAGGTGCGGATATGTGGAGCAGTGAAAATCCCGCTCTTTATACAGTTGTTCTTACTCTCAAAAACAACGGAACGCCTATTGAGTATATCTCAGCAAAATTCGGCTTCCGTAAAGTTGAAATAAAAGACGGCGTAATCCGCATAAACGGAAAGCGCGTTATATTTAAAGGAACGAACCGCCACGAGTTTGACTGCCATACAGGCAGATATATTACCGAAGACGTAATGCGCTACGATATTGAGATGATGAAAAAGGCAAACATGAACGCCGTGCGCACATCTCACTATCCCAACTGCCCCCGCTGGCTGGAACTCTGCGACGAGTACGGTCTTTATGTTATTGATGAAAACAACATGGAGACCCACGGAACAGGCTGGTCAACCATTATCGGCTGTCCACAGCTTCCCGGCTCACGCCCTGAGTGGGAAAAGGCCTGCATGGACAGAATTAAGGCGCTTTACGAGCGCGACAAGAACTGCACCTGCGTTGTTTGCTGGTCAATGGGCAATGAGAGCCTGGGCGGAGAAACTCCCAAGAAAATGTACAATTATCTCAAGTCGGTTGACGACACTAGATTTGTTCATTATGAATGCTACAACGCTCCCGATGAAAAGAATTTGTCAGACGTTCAGTCAAGAATGTATGCAAGACCTTACGAGTGTGAGGACTACGCTCTGACAAGACGCGACGGCAGACCGTTTATCCTCTGCGAATATACCCACGCAATGGGCAACTCCTGCGGCTCAACCGACGAGTACACAAGACTTTGGGAAAAATACCCCTGCCTGCAGGGCGGCTTCGTTTGGGACTGGGTAGACCAGAGCATTATGACAAAGGACGAAAACGGGGTTGAGTATCTGGCTTACGGCGGCGACTTCGGCGAAAGTCCCCACGACGGCCACTTCTGCGGAAACGGACTTCTTTTCGGCGACAGAAAAGTTACTCCTAAATATTTCGAGATCCGCAAGCTTTATCAGTTCGTTGAGTTCAACGCAATTGACGCGGCAAAGGGTATCATCGAAATAAAAAATAAATATATGTTCACCAACCTGAATAAGTATGAACTGTATTGGTGCCAGTGCTCAGACAAGGGCGTCTTCCGCGACGGCGTTCTTGATATTGACCTGGAGCCGATGTCAAAGATGGTTGTTGACATTGAACTCAACAGAGTTACCAACACTGAGTGCTACCTGAACCTTGAACTTCGCACAAAGGAAGATACCTCCTGGTGTGAAGCGGGCTATGTAGTGGCTGAGGAACAGTTCGTTATCAACGAGTTTGAAAATACTTATGACGAATTGCAGGAAGACGCGCCTCTTCTGGTTGACGATACTTACGGTTCTCTCCGCGTTATGAGCGAGGACGTAAATATCCGTTTTGAGCGCCGTGAGCGCAACCAGCTTGTTTCAATCAAAGTCGGCGGAGAAGAATTGCTTCAGCAGCCGATGCGCTTTAACTTCTGGCGCGCTCTTACGGATAACGACCGCGGCTCAAGAGCAGGCTCAAGACTGGGTTGCTGGCGTGACGCCGGCGATACTCCCGGAATTTACAACAATACAAAATGGTCTATTGAGAATTATAAAATTCTTGACGGCGGCAAGAAGATTGTCGTTGTCAGCGGCGCCAGAGTTTGCACTCAGCCGGAAAGCAGAGGCCAGGTTATTTATACAATCACGTCAACGGGAATGGAAATTGATATGCAGTTTTATCCCGATGATTCACTGCCTGAAATTCCGGAAGTTGGTCTTCTCTTTGAGCTTCCGCCTGATTTTGAAAACGTTACTTATTTAGGCGCAGGCCCCGAGGAAAACTATATTGACAGATGCAGTGCGGCTAAAATCGGTCTTTATTCAACAACAGTTACCGATCTTTACACCGATTATCTTAAGCCCCAGGAATGCGGCAACCGCACCGGAGTGCGCTATGCAACAATCGTAGGCAACAAGAAAGTATTCAGCCTTGTTGCTGAGCCGTCAATGGAGCTGAACGTTAGCCACTGGCTGCCCAAGGAAATCGAAAACGCATGGCACCGCAAGGAACTGCCCCCTGTAAACAAGACGGTAGTACGCTGTATCGCCCGCCAGCAGGGCGTAGGCGGTTATGACAGCTGGGACGCTCACTGCAACGAGATTTATAAGAACAAAACCGATAAGGTTTATCGCCTGAAATTCCAGATAAGGTTTTAATTAAAAGTTTACGAAATATTAAATTGTAGAAAAGATACTTGACAATTTTGTGCAAAAGCATTATATTTGCTTTTACCGACTGTTATATTTTAATTTATTGATACTTGCCGCCTTAATTCTCTGAAAAAGGCGGTTACGGAGGAAAAGTGATGAAATCTCTAAAAGAGTCAGCCATGACAGTGGCAATTAAGCAGGCTGTAAAGTATGCACGCAAGGATTTTAACAACAACGCTCCCAAAATCCTTTCGCTTCTTGAAATGGCAGACGTTAAGAAAGTAAACAGAAGCACTTACGCAGGTCTGCATAAGGTGCTGGATGATCCTGACAACAACTGGATGCAGTTTGCAAGAAAGCTTGTTTGCGACACAAATCCCGAAGTTGTTGAAAAGATGATTCCGCCTATGCTCAACGTTGCTATCAACAGCTATTCCCAGAGAATGAAAGCTATCGAAGAAAACGACTGCAACGTTCCGTGGGCTATCCTTATGGACCCCACCGCTGCCTGCAACCTTAAGTGCAAAGGCTGCTGGGCCGCTGAGTACGGCCACACAAGCCAGCTGGATTACGAAACACTTGCCCGTATTATCAAAGAAGGCAAGGAACTGGGCACATATATGTATCTTTATACCGGCGGTGAGCCGCTGATGCGCAAGAAGGATGTTATCCGTCTGTGCGAGGAAAATCCCGACTGTATCTTCATGTGCTTTACAAACGGCACTCTGCTTGACGACGAGTTTGCAGACGAAATGGTACGCGTAGGCAACTTCTTCCCGGCGTTCTCAATTGAAGGCCACGAAGAAGAAAACGACTTCAGACGCGGAGAGGGTACATATAAGAAGGTTTGCGAAGCTATGGAAAGACTGCGTAAGCGCGGTTATCCTTTCGGCGCGTCTCTTTGCTATACAAGCAAGAACGTTGATCTGCTTTCATCCGATGAATATATGGATTGGCTCATTGATCAGGGCGTAATGTTCGCATGGTTCTTTACCTATATGCCCGTAGGCAACGGCGCTGTGCCCGAACTTATGGTAAACGCTGACCAGCGTGCCCTTATGTATAAGAAAATGCACGAATGGCGCAAGACAAAGGCTATCTTTGCCCTTGATTTCTGGAATGACGGCGAGTACGTTCAGGGCTGTATTGCCGGCGGACGTCATTATTTCCATATCAACGCAAACGGTGACTGCGAGCCGTGCGCATTTGTTCATTATTCAAACGTAAACATTAAAGAAGCATCTTTGCTTGACGCTCTTAAGTCTCCTCTTTTCCAGGCTTACAGACGTAATCAGCCTTTCTCAAACAACATGCTGAGACCATGCCCCGTGCTTGATAACCCGGGCGCTATCAGCAAAATGGTTAAGGAAACAGGCGCTTATTCAACAGAAATGCTGGCGCCCGAATCCGCAAACGCTCTGTTTGACAAGACTATCGGCGCCGCTAAACTCTGGAAGGTAAAGGCAGACGAACTGTTTGACAGAGACAAATTCATCAAGAACCATATCAAAGATGAAAACATGTACAACTTTGAAATTGCGGACGAAGACCGTGAATTCTCAGAGTTTGACAAAACAGAAGAATAATTGTAATAATATTAAGGGCGCACGAATGGCTTTTGCCGCGGTGCGCCCGTGATTTTTTGGAGTGAAAAATGGAACCCACCGATTATGACAATCCGGGAATAATTATTCTGATAATTCTGCTTATCGGAATGTCGGCGCTGTTTTCATCGTCTGAAACGGCGTTTTCGTCGCTGAATAAGGTAAAATTCAAGGCGATGTACCAGAACACCAAGAGCAGTAAGAAGGTTGACCGAGTGCTGGCTCTTGCCCAGGATTACGACATTGTGCTTTCAACTATTCTGATAGGCAACAACCTTGTAAATATTGCCTGTACTTCCGTGGCGACCCTTGTTTTTACCGGGCGCTTCGGCGGCGATTTGGGCACTACGCTTTCCACTGTGATAATGACCATCGTCATTCTTATTTTCGGAGAGGTTACGCCGAAAACGATAGCGAAGGAAAAAGCGGAACGAATGGCGCTTTTGCTTTCGCCTTTCGTTAAGTTCTTTACGATAGTTTTTTACCCCGTCAATCTGTTTTTCCGCGGCTGGAAACTTATGCTCAACAAGATATTCGGCCTGGGCGGAACAGACACCGTTACCGAGGAAGAACTTAAATCATATGTAAACGAGGCTCATACCGGCGGCGAGATAGACGACAACGAGAGCAAACTTATTCGTTCGTCCATTGAGTTTGACGATATTGAGGTGTGTGATATTTTAACGCCCCGCGTTGACGTTGAGGCGGTGGACAAGTACGCCGCTTTCAGCGATATTGAAAAGGTGTTTAACAAGACGAATTACAGCAGACTTCCTGTTTATATCGGTGATATTGACCATATTGTGGGCGTTATCCACCACCGTGATTTTGAATCAGCCTGCCGGCGAAATCTTAAATCGCTGAGAACGGTTATGAAACCTGTTCCCACCGTTAGCCCTGATTCTAAGATAAGCAAGGTGCTTCGTATTCTTCAGAAAAACAAGACGCATCTTGCCGTTGTTGTAGACGAGTTCGGCGGTACAGAAGGTATCGTTACTCTTGAGGATATTCTTGAGGAACTTGTTGGCGAGATCTGGGACGAGCACGACGAGGTAGAGCTTGATATTGAGAAGGTGGATGACGGCGTTTACCTTGTTGACGGCAGCGCCGGTCTTGATCGGTTTTATAGATTTTTTGAAATAGATGAAGAAAACGACCAGGTTTCAACAGTAAACGGCTGGGTTATGCAGAAACTTGACAATATTCCCAAGGCGGGAGATCATTTTGTAAGCAATTCCCTTGACGTTACGGTAGAGAGTGTTGACGGAATGAGAGCGGACAAGATAAGAGTTGTTCAGCTTGAGCCGCCGGAAGAAGACACGGAAGAATGAAGCACTGAAACGGAGCATAAAATGTTATTTGGAAAGAAAAAGGAGTTCAAATCCTCCGGATATGAATTTATAATTGCCGGTCTCGGCAATCCCGGCGCAAAATATGAGATGACGCGTCATAACGCAGGCTTTCTCGCAATGGATTTGCTGGCGATAAATGAAAATGTCAACATAAAAAAACTGAAATTTCATTCCCTTGTTGGGGATCTTATCGTTGACGGTCATAAATGTCTGCTGATGAAACCCCAGACAATGATGAACCTAAGCGGAGACGCTGTGGGAGAAGCGGCGGCGTTTTATAAAATTCCGCCTGAAAACGTTATTGTTTTGTGCGATGATATAAACCTTGACGTAGGCAAAACGCGAATCCGCAGAAAAGGAAGCGCCGGCGGTCACAACGGACTTAAAAGCATTATCGCCCGTCTGGGAAGCGAAGCGTTTCCGAGAGTAAAGATAGGCGTAGGTAAAAAGCCGTCCGCGGATTACGACCTTGCCAACTGGGTTTTGGGGCACTTTCCAAGTCAGGAAGAGGACGCTCTGAAATCGGCTCTTGAAAATGCCGGTAACGCGGCAAAACTTATCGTTAAGGGCAAAACCGACGAAGCGATGAATAAATTTAACTCATAAAAAAATAATAATATTAAGAAAGTAAGGATAAAAATATGTCTTGCTTTTTAAACGTACTGGAACAAAGCGAAGCCTTTGATAGCCTCAGCAGCGCCGTAACCTCCGGGGGAAAGCCTGTTGGGGCCGTTGGACTTTCTGAAGTCGGAAAGGCTCTGGCGATAAGTTCGCTTTGTGAAAAACAGAATAAAAGAGCGCTTGTTATTACTCCTGACGAAGCGTCAGCCGTAAAACTCTGCGAAAATCTCAACACTTTGATGGGCGGAGTTTTGCTTTATCCTGCAAGGGATTTTTCCTTCGTCCAGGTTGCGGGTATCAGCCACGAATATGAGCAGATACGTCTGGGTGTGCTTTCACGCATGGCGGCTGGAGATTATAATGCGGTGGTCTGCTCCGTTCAGGCGGCGTGCCAAATGACGATGCCTCCAGAGGAACTGAAGAGCAGAACACACACCGTTTCGGTGGGCGATGAGATAGATATAAAGGAAATTGAGCAGGCTCTTGTTCAGGCGGGTTATACACGCTATGACCAGGTTGACGGCACAAGCCAGTTTGCCGTAAGAGGCGGCATTGTTGACGTTTTTCCGCCAGGTTCAAACCAGCCGGTACGACTTGAGTTTTGGGGCGACACGGTGGACACCATTTCTTCCTTTGACCTGTCTACCCAGCGCAGGAGCGGAAATCTGCAAAGTTTGAAGATAACTCCGTCGGCGGAGGTGCTTTTCTCTTCAAATGAAAAGGCGGCCAATGCAATCGACGACCTTGCAAAATCGCTGAAAGGGAAAGCGATAAAAGCGAGAGAGAGCCTTTATGACGACAGCGCGAAACTGAGGGAAGGCGTAAATATTACCTGCCGCGACAGATATCTTCCGCTGATTTATAAGTCAAACGGTATTTTCGATTACTGCGACGGTCTGCTTATCGCCTGCGATTCCTCCAGAGTTAAGGAAAAGTGCCAGAACGCTGAAAAGCTGATGCACGAGGATATAAAGTGGCTTCTTGAGGACGGAACACTTTGCAAAGGGCTTGATAAATTTACCGTTTCATTTTCAGAACTGACGGAGATTTACAGCGAAAAGAAAGCCGTTTATCTTGACTCAATGCCGAGAGGAAGTTTTGATACTCCCGTGGCGCATCTTTCGTCCTTTACTGCCCAGACTATAGGTGTGTGGAGCGGAACTCTCGCTCAGCTTAAAGAGGAACTTTCGCCGCTGACGGAAAAAGGATATACCGTTTGCATTATGGCGGGCACGGAGCGAGCAGGAAAGGCGCTTGCCTATGACTTAAACGAAATGGGATTTTACTCCGTTTACTACGAGCAGCCGCCTTCTAAACTTCAAAAAGGCACTGTTTCCGTGCTGCCGGGCACTCTTTCCGGCGGTATTCAGATATCGGAAATAAAGTTTGCCTTGTTTACCCACGCGCGGTCGGGTCAGTTGTCAAAGAAGAAAAAGAAAGCCAGAAGCAAAGACGCTATTCATTCGCTTGACGAACTGAGCAAGGGCGATTATATTGTTCATAACGTTCACGGTATCGGTATTTTTGAGGGCATTCATTCCCTTGAGATAAATAATGTAAAAAAAGATTATATTAAGATAAGTTACGCAAAGGGCGACACTCTTTATGTGCCGGTAACTCAGCTTGATCTGGTATCAAAGTATATCGGACCGAAAGAGGATACCAGGGTGAAAGTTAACCGCCTGGGCTCGGGAGAGTGGCAGAAGACGAAGGCGAAAGTCCGTGCTTCCGTAAGAGATATGGCAAAGGAACTTATTGCTCTTTACGCCAAAAGAATGAGCACAAAGGGCTACGCTTTCAGCAAGGATACCGATCTTCAGCGTGATTTTGAACTTCGCTTCGCTTATGAGGAAACGGAGGACCAGCTTCGCAGTTCTGAGGAAATAAAGAGCGACATGGAGCGGGCAATCCCAATGGACCGCCTGCTTTGCGGAGACGTAGGTTTCGGCAAGACGGAGGTTGCTCTCAGAAGCGCGTTTAAGTGCATCGGCGACGGAAAGCAGTGCGCAATTCTTGTTCCCACAACTGTACTTGCAATGCAGCATTTCCAGACGGCGCTTAAACGAATGGAGCCGTTCCCCGTAAGAGTTGAGATGCTTTCACGATTCGTTTCTCACGCAAAACAGAAGGAAGTGCTGGAGGATCTTGCGGCGGGTAAAGTGGATCTCTTGGTTGGTACTCACCGAATCATCAGCAAAGACATAAAATTTGCAGATTTGGGGCTTCTTATTGTAGATGAGGAACAGCGTTTCGGCGTTGCTCAGAAAGAAAAGCTGAAAGCGAAATTTCCGAAAGTTGACGTTTTGACCCTGTCTGCAACGCCTATTCCACGAACACTGAATATGGCGCTGAGCGGTATACGAGATATGAGCGTGCTTGAAGAAGCGCCGGGAGACCGCCACCCGGTCCAGACTTACGTTATGGAATACGACTTCGGCGTTCTTGTTGAGGCGATTGAAAAAGAACTTGCACGAGGCGGCCAGTGCTACTATCTTCACAATAATATTGATACTATCGACCACGTTGCAGTTCAGATAAAGAAAGAAATTCCGTCAGCCCGTGTAGGCGTTGCCCACGGAAGAATGACCCAGGAACAGCTTTCAGACGTTTGGCAGCAGCTCCTTGAAGCGGAAATAGACGTTCTCGTTTGCACAACTATTATTGAAACGGGTGTTGACGTGCCCAACGTGAACACTCTTATTATTGAAAACGCAGACAGAATGGGTCTTGCCCAGCTTCACCAGATAAGAGGACGTGTCGGCCGTTCCAGCCGCCGCGCATACGCTTACTTTACGTTCAGCAGAGGCAAGGAACTGTCGGATATTGCAACGAAGCGCCTTGAGGCGATACGAGAATACACGGAATTCGGCTCCGGATTTAAAATCGCAATGCGGGATTTGGAAATACGAGGCGCGGGTTCGCTTCTGGGCAGCCGCCAGCACGGCCACATGGAAGCGGTGGGATACGAAATGTATCTTAAACTGCTGGAGGACGCTGTTGCCGCCGAAAAGGGCGAGCGCAGGGAAGAGGACGAAGAGCGTGAATGCCTTATTGATCTTCCTGTTGACGCTAATATTCCCGAAACGTATATCATCAGCACGTCACAGCGTATTTCAATGTACAAGCGCATTGCGGACATCCGCAGTGACGCAGACGCAAACGACGTTTATGACGAACTCACAGACAGGTTTGGAGTTCCGCCGGCGTCTGTTTACGGTCTTGTGGAAATCGCGCTTTTGAGAAACAGAGCACTTGCGCTTCAGATTTATGAAATTTCTCAAAAAGGCGGCGCGCTCAGGCTGTATGTTAACGAGATACAGCCGAAAGTTATCGGCGCTCTTAATCTTGCGCTTTACGGCAGAGTAAGCCTGTCGGCAGGAAAAAGGCCGTATATTGCGGTAAAACTTTTGCCTGACGAATCGGTGGTGGATACTGTCCGCTGTGCAATTGAAGCAATGGAAAAAACAGAAAAAGCAGATGAATAATAACAAACGCCTCGGCCCATACTATGACCGAGGTGTTATTTTATGGCTGCATCAAATAAAGAGAGAAATGAAAACAAAAATCTGCGTGCGCTTTTTTCAATTATTTGCCTGTCAATAATTGCGCTGGGGCTTATCGTTTATTTTTCTACCCAGAGCGCTAAGGACAATTCCTCCGTCGGCGAGGCGACTTCTGTTACGGTGACAGAGACCACGGAGGTGGCCAACCGTGTTGAGGGCGTGACAGACACAACGGCTGCGAGCACAACGAAGAAAAAAGCCGAGTCCACCACAAAGAAAGAGACAACAACGGAAGCGGCAACAATGCAGCAAACCGATACTAATATACCCTACAGGAGCTTTTATAAATATCCTATTGATGATGAAATCTCGGCAGGATATACAGAAGAACTTATCAAAAACGAGACGATGGGCGATTACAGAGCTCACGCCGCCGTTGACTTCAAAGGCTCAAAGGGCGCAAAGGTAGTGGCGATAAACGACGGCCTCGTTTTGTCTGTTACGAAAGACGCAATGCTGGGTACTGTTATTGAGATTGACCACGGCGGAAATCTCGTTGCTCAGTACTGCGGTATGGACGTTGTAAACGTTGCAGAGGGCGACTATGTTACAATGGGCCAGAATATTGGCACCCTGGGCACTGTTCCCTTTGAAGCAAACGAGGAAGCCCATCTTCACTTTATTACCACTATGAACAAGGAAACCGTAAATCCTCTTGAGGTTATGGGCAAAACACAGTAAAACTTCATTCATTTCTCACTGTTCCGCAAACAGGCTTTGACCTGTTTGCGGAATTTTTTTGTTATAGATAGAATTTTCAATAAAACAGGAAAAATAAATTTATTTTGCTGTTTTTTCGCTGAATTATAGAGCATTTCGTAAATAAAAGTGCGTTTTTCAAGGGTATTTACGGAGGGACTTTTCTTGGGGGCGGAAAAGTCCCCCGAATGGATGAGGTGAAAAAATGGCAAGAAAAAAGAAAACCATCAGAGACGAATATGCCGACGGTCTAAGACGCCTTGCGTTCGGCGAGATACGGGACGCCGTAAAACTGCTTTACGCCTGCGACGAGCAGATACTGGAAGAACTTGATACGCTCAATCTTTATAACATCAGCGAAATCAAGAGACCTAAAGGCGGCGGCACGGAAATTAAATTTTTTGACAGGCTTAAAGCGCTGGAAAGACTGGGAGAACTTGATAAGGACACTTCGTCAGGAATGCCTGCGTTTTACGCTGCGTTGGAAGAAGGGGCAAAAAACGTTTGGGACGGTTCCCGAAAGGAAAATGAAATATGAGCGGTTTTGTGCCCTTCTCCCACAAGCAGATGCAGGTTTTGACCTGGTGGTGCGCTTCTTCTCCCGAGAAAAGGAAAAACGGCATAATCTGTGACGGCGCTGTAAGAAGCGGAAAAACGCTGTGCATGAGCATCTCTTTTATCAGTTGGGCGTTTCACGCATTCAGTGACACTTCTTTCGCTCTTTGCGGAAAAACGGTCACTTCCCTGAGACGTAACGTGATAACGCCGCTGCTGCCCCAGCTTTCGCAGCTTGGCTTTTCCTGCGATTACAAGGTGAGCAGAAGTTTGATAGAGATAACTCGGGACGGCGTAACAAACCGCTTTTATCTTTTCGGCGGACGGGATGAATCCTCCGCTTCGCTAATCCAGGGAATGACGCTGGGTGGCGTTTTGCTTGACGAAGTGGCGCTGATGCCCCGTTCGTTTGTTGAGCAGGCGCTTGCCAGGTGCTCCCTTGAGGGGGCGACCTTCTGGTTTAACTGCAACCCGGAGCACCCGTATCACTGGTTTTACAGAGAGTGGATACAAAAAGCGGCGCAGAAAAATATGCTTTATATCCATTTTAAGATGACCGATAATCCGTCGCTGTCAAATGCGGTTATCCGCAGATATAAAAATTTGTACAGCGGCGCGTTTTATCAGAGATTTGTGGAGGGAAGGTGGGTTGCCGCAGACGGTCTGGTTTACCCCATGTTTCGGACCGAGCGGCATATAAAAGAACTGAACGCTCCCGCCTCCGCCTGGTATCTCTCCTGCGATTACGGCACCGTAAATCCCTTTTCCCTCGGTCTTTGGGGGCGGGGCGACGACGGCTGGTACCGTGTTGCGGAGTATTACCATTCGGGCAGAGACACGGGTGTTCAGCTTACTGACGAGGAGTATTATGGCGAACTTTGCGCTCTCGCCGGCGATAGAAATATTGAGGCGCTGATAATTGACCCGTCGGCGGCAAGTTTTATTGAGACTGTACTTCGCCACGGCCGTTTTAGAGTGGTTAAGGCCGAAAACGACGTTGTAGCGGGTATCAACAGAGTTTGCCGTGCGCTAAAGGAAGGGGATATTTATTTTTCTGCTTCCTGCCGCGACACGATAAGGGAATTTTCGGTTTACCGCTGGGACGACAGTCTGCGCCGTGACGCTCCTAAAAAAGAAAACGATCACGCGATGGACGATATTCGCTATTTTGTGTCAACCGTTCTTTGCGGGGACACAGGCGATATGTTTTGTTCATTCGCAGTGGAAAGGAAGTGAAAAATTGGGATTATTTCATGCAAAAAACTCCGGAAAATCAAAGGCGGCGTCCGTTGCCGTTCAAACAGGACTGCGCTCTTCTCAGCCGTTTCGTGATCTTGATTTTTACGTTCCGCTGTCCGCCGGATGCAGGATATACAAAAGCCTTAGGGAAGGCGTGCCGATAATTGACGCGGCTATAGAGAAACTCGTTCGTCTGACAGGCGGTTTTCGCTTTGAAACAGGCAGCGACGCTCTGGATGAAAAAATGAACGAGTATTTTGACAGTGTTAACGTAGGCGGAAATCAGTGGGGGCTCGGCGCGTTTATCAGCACATATCTGGATCAGCTCCTCACTTACGGCAACGCTATCGGCGAAATGATAATTACGGGCAGAGATATAGCTGCTCTTTACAACGGAGAGCCTGACGCAGTTGAAGTGAAAAGAGCAAAAAACGGAATAGATATTCAGTTTTACAACAACGGCACACCTTTGCCCAGACCGGAGGAAATCCTCTATTCAGTTCTTAATCCCGAACCGGGAAAACTTACAGGCACAAGCCTGCTTAGGGGACTGCCGTTTGTGAGCCGTATTCTGCTTCAGATATACAATACCGTGGGCGAAAACTGGGAGCACGCAGGCAACCTGCGCTACGCGGTAACGTATAAGCCGGGTAACGACAGCACCGACAGAGCGTATGCGGCTGAGCGCGCGAAAACCATGGCGAAATCTTGGCAGGAGGCAATGGACTCCGGCAGTGTTAAGGATTTTGTGGCGGTGGGCGATGTTGACGTAAAGGTCATCGGCGCCGACAATCAGGTTCTTGACAGCGAGATACCTGTAAGACAGATGCTTGAGCAGATCGTTGCAAAGACGGGTCTGCCGCCGTTTATGTTTGGCCTTAGTTGGTCCACCACCGAACGCATGAGCACCCAACAGGCCGATATTCTTACAACTGAGCTTGAAAATTACAGACGTATTCTTACGCCTGTTATAAAGAAAATCGGCAGAACTTATCTTAATTTGCAGGGGCTGGCTTCTGAATTTGAAGTAGTCTGGAACGACATTACCCTGCAGGATGAAACAGAAAAAGCCAAGGCGGAACTTTATTACGCCCAGGCGGAAAAAATCAGGAAGGAGACAGAGAGCCAATGAGCGGCGGTTACATAGAAAAAAGCCTTAAAGCGGATGACAAAGAACTGAGCCTTGTAAATCAGTTCACAAGACGTCCCTTTGAGGCGGATGAACTTTATTTGTTCTCCGTAATTCTCTGCGACAACGATGTTGACAGAGATTTTGAAAAATTTACTCCCCGCGCGCTGGAAGAACTGGCTGAGCTGTTTATAGGAAAAACGGGACTATTTGACCACTCGATGAAATCAGGCGACCAGACAGCCAGGATTTACAAAACTTGGGTGGAAAAACAGCCGGAGCGCAAAACTGCTGACGGCGAGTGCTATTACTGCCTTAAAGCCGGCGCTTACATGGTCCGCACCCCTGAAAACGAGGCGCTTATAACCCAGATAGACGCAGGCATAAAAAAAGAAGTTTCCGTTTCCTGCACTATGCACAGCGCAGTCTGTTCTATATGCGGCGCTGACAGACGAAAGTCGCGCTGCGGTCATGTGCCCGGCGGCGAGTATGACGGCAAAACGGCTGTCACCGTTCTTTCCGAAGCGGGAGACGCGTACGAGTGGAGTTTCGTTGCCGTTCCTGCCCAGAGGGGAGCGGGAGTTATAAAATCCTATAATACCGTGAAAGGAGAGTTCGATTTGAACGAAGTTGTTAAAAGTCTGCAAACCTGCGGCGATACTGTAACGCTGTCAAAAAAGCAGGCGCATCAGCTTGCGGACTACGTTGATTCGCTGGAGCAGGAAGCCCAGCTCGGTAAAACATACAAGAAAAATCTTGTGAGAGACGTTGTCAGTCTTTGCGCAAAAAATATGCCTCAGATGGAGCTTAAAGTTTTTGAGAGCGTTGCGGGCGTAATGACTGCAAAGGAGCTTCAGGCGTTTAAGGAAGCGTTCCAGAAAATGCAGAGCCAGAAGGAGATAAAGCCCCAGTTGGCGCGACGTGAAGACAGAAAAGAAAACAACACACCATTTTTAATTTAAGGAGGAAAAACAATGTCTATTGCTTTTAACGGATATAACAATCAGATACTTACTTTTGAAAACAAGGACGCTGTCGTTGGCAGCCCCGCAAAAATTTCAGACGCAAAGACCGTTTCAAAATGTGCTGACGGCAACGATTTTATCGGTATCGTCACAAGCGAAAGAGGCGGCGCCGCAGGAGTACAGGTAGACGGCTACGTTGAGGTTAAATATTCAGGCGATGCCCCGGACCTGGGATTTTCAGGCCTTGTTGCAGACTCAACCGGCGGCGTAAAAGAGTCTGAAAGCGCTGTTAAAAAGTACAAGGTGCTTTTTGTTGATGAAGAAAACACCGTTGTAGGATTTATTCTTTAAGTTAGGAGGAAAAACAATGTCATTTGATAATATTAAGTTGGAAAAAGGCCTTTACACAACAGGCAAAAATTTTACACAGGCACTGGAAAGCCTTGACCCGTCCGAAAACTACGTGGGCACTCCACTGGAGGGACTTGACGCGTATCAGCGCCAGCTTAAGCGCTTTGATATCAAAGTATCCGGCGCTGACTCAGACGCTGTATCAAAATTTTTCCAGACAACTGATTCGTCAGCTCTTTTTCCGGAATATGTGGCAAGAGCCGTTCGCCAGGGAATGGAGGAGGCGGATATCCTTCCCTCAATCGTTGCAACAACAACACGCATTGATTCTATGGATTACCGCGCTATTGAGAGCATTCCCGCTGAGGAGGACAAGACCCTTGCGCAGGTTGCGGAAGGCGCTGTTATTCCCCAGACAACTGTAAAGACAAAGGAAACTCTTACCCAGCTTTACAAGAGAGGCAGAATGCTTGTTGCTTCCTACGAAGCTGTCAAGTTTCAGAAGCTCGATCTCTTTACCGTAACTCTTAAGCAGATCGGCGCTTATATCGCAAGATGTCAGGTAAAAGACGCCATCGACGCACTGTGTGCCGACGGTATGGAAGAAGTACATTCAGGTTCTTCAACTCTCGCTTATGAGGATCTTGTCAATTTCTGGAATGAATTTTCGCCTTACAACATGACGACACTGCTTGTCAATCCGTTTGAAATGGCGTCTATTCTTACAATGACTGAGATGAAAGACGCTGTTGCGGGAAATAATTTCCACGCCACAGGCAAGATGATTACTCCCCTGGGTGCAGAACTTCTTAAATCTGACTACTGCGCAAAGGGCACCATCATCGGCCTTGACAATTCATGCGCCCTTGAAAAGGTTGAGGCAGGCGAGGTTACAACTGAGTTTGACAAACTTATCGACCGCCAGTTGGAGCGCGCTTCTATTACTGCTATCGCAGGTTTTTCAAAGATATTTGACGGCGCGTCAAAGAAACTGACGATTGCCTGAGCCGAAGGGAGAAACCGTAATGGATACAGAGGCGGTAAAGTCATATCTTAAAATTCTCTCAAGTTATTCGGACGAAACGCTGGAAACTTTTATGCCGCTTATTGAACAGGCGGTAGCGGCGGTAACGACGCAGGTCAAAAGCGGCGCTGATCTCAGCGAAACGCGCCTTGTGCATCTTGCGGCGCTTAAAGCGCTTTGCATGATAGAAAGCACGGACGCGGCGGGGGACAACGTCACTTCTTTTACTGCCGGCGACGTTACTGTGCAAAAAACAAAAACCGCAGGCCAGAGGGCTAAGGAAATGCTTGAGGAAGCAAAGGCGGATTGCAGAGACCTCCTTTACGACAGCGCATTTGCTTTTATGGATGTCTGATGAGCAGTGCGGCTTATGTGATTAAAAACCAGCTCTGTCGGGTGGGCAATACTGCCCGCCTGGCAGACGGCGATTATCTTTCAATGCCGTTTTTCTGTACTCTGCAGCAGACATGGCGAAAAAACAAAACTAATTTTGAAAAATCTCACACGCCTTTGGGTTTGGTCAGTACCGATTATTACATGTATATCGGGCCTTTTGACAGCGATATAACGGCGTTGTCTGACAGCGGCGAACTGGTTTTTCAGGGAGAAAGATTTGAGTTTCTGAAAAAAGAGGCTGTGCTGATGGGCGACGATGTGCTTTATTATACGGGCGTTGTGAAAAAAATCGTGGAGGGCTCAAATGCAGAAAACAAGTGAGGTCGTTGAAAAATTTATTCAGCTGTTTCAAAGCGACAAGAGATTTGAAAATGTTCGCTTTTTAAAAGCTTTTCCGGCTGAAGAAGCTCCTAACCGTCTCTCGTCTCCCGTTGTTGCGCTGTCTCTCGGAGATGTTGAGATTTCCGACGAAGCGTTGGGCGAAAGCGTAAAAACGGGATCCTGTTCGCTTCATTGCAGAATTTATTCGGACTGTAATGCCGAGAGGGAAGAAAGCGAGCAGCTGTTTGCCGATCTGTGCAGCTGTGCTTTCGTTTATAACCTGCTTTCCGTTTCCGCAAGGCCTTTGGAATACGATAATGACACAGGGTTTATGCTTCTTGACGCCGTCTTTACGTTCCACGATGAATTTGATTTCGGAGAGTGACCGATATGAATGAAAAAGAAGAATATTTGCAAAATCTTTCACCTGAGGAACTCAGTGAGTACCTCAGGCTTGACTCAAAGCGCTACGATTCAAAAACGGAGGTATAAGCATGAAGCAGTTAACAAGAATGCAGTATAAGGATTTTGTGTTTCCTCAAAATCCTGCTGAAATTAAGGTTGAAAGTTCAGGGCTTCAGACTGTCAAAAGCGTTAACGGGGAAACTCCGTTTGTAAACGGCGGTGGGAGAAAGCCTGTTGTTGTAAGCGGCGAGGGCAGTTTTTACGGCGACAATGCGGTTACAGACGCCCTTTCGCTTCAGCATTTCCTCTCCTCCTCGGAATCGGGCTGGCTTATCGTTCCCGCTTCACCTCCGATAAAGGCTTTTCTTACTTCGTTTTCTTCCGTTTGCAACGCTGTCAAAAACTGCGTTTTTTACACTTTTACTTTTACAGAGGACTGCAGTCACAAAAAGTACGGTGGAAACCCCAAATATACATACGCCCAGGTTGACGAAAATCTTTTTGACGTTGCTCGGCGAACAGGTGTCAGCATAGACAAAATCATGGAAGTAAACGATTTTGAAACGCCGTTTTCAGTAAGAAACCAGAACAGGGTGATGCTGGAATGATATTTGAAATTGAAATGACCGGCGGAGAAAAAAAGCAGGTCGACACGGTTATTTTTTATTCCTGGAGTGCAGATATCAGCGCCGCCTGCGACGGGCTGAGACTTTATTTTCTCAAAAATGACGTTTCTGATACTGCCGAGGCTTACAGAATAAGAGTTTTTGACGGGTCTGACTGTGTTTTTTTCGGTTATGTTGATACTGAAAAAACTACTTATGACGCGCAGGGATGCGTTTGCTTTATTTATGCCCGTTCCTCCGCCTGCCTTCTGGTGGACAACGAAGCGGCTCCCGTAACTCTTATTTCTCCCACAAGCACACAGCTGTTTGAGACGTTTGCAAAAGAGTTTGGCTTTAAAAACGGTCTGGGGGAAATTCAAGGGGATACGGTTTATATGATACCGAAGGGCACCAGCTGTTTCGGTGCAATTCAGGATTTTGCGGCGGATGTCAGCGGCGCAGGTATTTATGTAGACAGCGGCAATACACTGAGGCTGTACGATAATTCCGGCGAAATTGAGATACCTCAGGATATCGTCATTTCCGCTTCTGTTATTACGGAGAGGGGCGAACCCGTAAGCGATCTTAATTATAAAATCGAAAGCAGTGAGCCTTACCGCCACTGTCTTACTTCTCTTTTTCTAAAGCAGGAAAATATATCGCGCAAAAGATATTTTAATGCCTCGTCTTACCCCGTGGGTCAGAGGGAAAGAGTGCTCCGACAGAAACTTTATTCTCTTTCAGGCAGTTACCGCCGGCTGGAATTAACTGTTCAGGGAACTGTTTTGCGTCCGCTTTATTCCCGCTTTACGCCCCAAAGCAACCAGCCCGAATATTTTAAGGGATACATTCTCGAACAGCGTGTTATTGAAGGAAGCGAAAAGGGCGAGATAACAAAACTTGTGTTTAGGAAAGACGTTGATTTGCAGGAGGTAATGTATGTGGCTGAATGAAAAGATGATAGATAAAGGAACTTCTTCTGAAATTGAAAGCGCCGCCGTTACCATAGGAGGCAATGAGATTGAAACGCTTTCTTCCCGTCAGCAAAGGGGCGCTCAGGTCTACGCTCCATACGGCTACAATGCTTCGGTGCCTTCCGGTCAGGATGTTTTGCTTATTTCCGGGGCTGAGGGCGGTTTCGTTGCCGGCGTAAAAAGCGAAGGGAAGTCTCTTCAGTCGGGAGAAATAGAAATAACCTCCGCAGGCGGCGCAAGCATTAAACTGTGCAATGACGGCAAAGTCGTCATCAACGGCCTGATTATCAATAACAAGGGAGAGATAGAAAATGGTAGCTAAAATCGAAAACGGAGATTATATGCTGAGAGAGCATAAACTGATAGAGGCCAACTATTATGACGCTCTTGTCCAGTCGGCCCGTATGCTGATGCTGCTTCCCAGGGAAAAATACTATCCGGATAAAAATTTCGGCAGTTATCTTTATTCTCTCAAGAACTTGCCTTTTGAAGACAAACTTCTTACTCTTGCAAGGCAGGCGTTGCTTGAATTTGACAATGTTTTTGTAAAGTCGGTCAGTGTTTCCGACAATAAAATTACTTATGTTATTGTTTTTGATTTCGGAGAAAGGACGGTGACTATTGACTTTGAAAACGACTTACAATGATCTTATACGCAGAATGAAAAACAAGTTTTACGAAGAATGCGGCGAAGACTGCGATGACCTTGGCGATATTTCAATACGTTTTCAGTGTGTAGCAACGGAGCTGTACGCATTGTCAACATTTCAGAATTATCTTGAAAAACAGCTGTTTGTATCCACCGCCAGCGGCGAAAATCTTGATATTCAGGGGTCCCTTTCAGGCGTTGAGCGTAAAACGCCTTCGTATGCTCAAGGCGAACTTACATTTTCGGTAAGCGAAGCAGCTGAGGCCGATATAAATATACCGAAAGGCACTGTCTGCTCAAAAAATGACGAACATTATGTTCAGTTCAGCACTACGGAAAACGCGGTGATTTCAGAGGGGCAGACTTCTGTTACGGTGGGCGCCGTTTCCCTGCGCCAGGCTTCAAATGCAAACGCTCCTGCAAAAACAGTTACCGTAATCGTAAATCCGCCGGCGGGTGTTGAAACAGTGGTAAACGAAGCCGCTTTTACAGGCGGATGCGATATGGAAAGCGACGAGGCGTTCAGGGCAAGAATTCTCGCTTTAAGAGAAGTGCCGCCCAACGGAGTTAACGCCGCGTCTTTGGCAAGCGTAATTGAAAAAGACGATAGGGTGCTTTCGTGTCTTGTTACCGGCTGTGACCAGGAGGGAAAAGTTCGCGTTTATTTAAAAACACAGGACGGAAATATTGACGAAACCCTAAGGGAAACGGTAAACGATGCGCTGGGTATATGCGCTCTTGCCGGGTGCGTAATTGAAATTGAACAGGCGGTTAAAAAAGAAGCCAAAGTTGTCTGCAACGCACGGGTATATCAGTTTCATGATATTGACGCTGTTACTCAGGAAATAAAAGGCGTTATCGAGGAATACTGTTCGGTTTGCGCTATCGGCAAAGTCCTTTCTCTTGAAGGAGTTTTGCCGCGGTTGTCTGAAATTGACGGGGTTGCCGAATGTCAGATTTATTCTCCCTCAGAGCAAAACGGAGAAATTGCCTGCGGCACCGGCGAATATATATTTGTTTCAGCCGTGGAGGTAAATTGCTATGAATAGCGAGATCTATGAGCGGCTTAAAACGCTTACTGAGTACGCCGGATTTAAACTGAAAGATTCTTCCGTTATAAAATCCGAAATATCAGCCTATACAGAGGGACTTTCGGTGATATATGACAGGATTATGCTCTGTATGCAGGAAGCGTATTCGGCTTTGGCGAGAGACTACGGGCTTTCAATTATGCTTGACGAATACAAGATTAAAGGCGCTTCTTCAATAGAAGAAGCAGAGCAAATGATTTGGGACAGGCAAAAGGAACTGTTTGGAAATTTTTCCATGTCTTTGTTTTCTCAAGCGTTTGAAAAAGCCTGCGGAGAAGAAGCGGAATTTGAAACGGAAAACGGAGTTTTAACCATTAAGAATGCGAAGGTGACGGCAGACGGCGTTGCCATGCTTGGTCAGTTCCTGAAAGGCTGGGTGGCTCCGTTCATTCTTCCAATAGCAGACGGCGACGGGCTGAGCTGGGATGTAATAGATAATAACAGCTGGAATTTTATCTGCTGGGACAACGCGGACTGTCCGTTTTCCGTACTTGACACATTAAAGGAGCAGTAATTATGAGCAGTACAAATAAAACAAATTATCTTGGGCTCAACAGCTGGATAGGTTCCGACGTGCCTAAACGGGCAGATTTTAACCAGGATAACACCCTTATAGACGAAGCGGTGGGAACTCATCTTAATGATGATGAGCGCCATGTTACCGAAGACGACAGGTCAAAGTGGGACAACAATATGTACATGTTTACATATTACGGTGACGGAACGGAAAACCGTACTGTCGATACCGGTTGTCCGTTTAAGGCGAGAGCGGCTGTTGTGTTTGCCTCAAACTATCCTGTGGCAAATACCAAGTTTGACAGCAAGATGAATTATAACTATTTCGCTGTTGCGGCGTCTGTAGGTCATACCATCGGCGTTACTCTTTCCGGCGGAACAAAATTGAGCGTTGTACAGTCAACTTCTGCAGAAGTGGACGAAGAATATTGCAATATGAATGCAAAAAGTGTGGTTTATACGGTAATAATGTTCAGATAATTGGGCAAATAGGCTTTGATTTTTGTTGAAAATGTGGTAAAATGAACTTGGTACTATAAATCCAAAGGGGGATTTTACATGAATACAAAGATCATAACAATAAGCCGTGAGTTCGGTTCCGGCGGACGTTCAATAGGAAAAGCAGTTGCAAAGGAGCTTGGCTGGGATTACTACGACCAGGAATTGGTGCGCCACGTTGCCGAAAAAACGGGTTTTGCTGAAAAATATGTTGAAGAAACAGGAGAGTTCGCCCCGAGTAAAAGCCGGCTTGCATACGCCCTTTCGGCGGTGGGAGCGCCGGAGATCATGAACGGAATGTCTGCCTCAGATTATCTCTGGACGGTTCAGAGAAGGGTAATTCTCGATCTGGCTGAAAAAGGCAACTGCGTTATCGTAGGCAGATGCGCTGATTACATACTTGAGGACAGAGACGATTGCCTTAATGTTTTTATTCACGCTTCAATGGAATACAGAAGCAGGAGAATAGTTCTGCTTTACGGCGAAACGGACAAAGCGCCTGAAAAGCGTTTAAATGAAAAAGACAAAAAGAGGAGCGTTAACTACTACCATTATACAGGCAGAGAGTGGGGCAATCCCCATAACTATGATATGTGCCTCAATTCAGGCGCGCTGACGCCGGAACTCTGTGTCCAGACGATACTTGACGTTGCTAAAAAAAGATAATTTGCGGTCGCCGCGGCTTATTGCTGCGGCGGCTTTTTTTACTGGTTTTACGCAGTTTTCAGCGTGCTTTTTTGTGCTATTCTGCGCTTTACATTTAACAGTAGATATAATATAATAAAAAAGCATTGTATCCGCAGAAGGGAAAAAGTATCCCTTCGGCAGTGGGCGTTTTGTGTTGCGCTTGTTGCTTTGGAACAGTAGCAGAAAGGAAAATTTAATATGAAAACAAACACAAAGAAAATGGTGGGTATTGCCATGCTCACCGCTGTCGTAGTTGCTTTGCAGTTTCTCGGCAGTTACATCAAATTCGGCACGTTCTCAATCTCTCTCGTGCTTATTCCCATCGTTGTGGGAACAGCGCTTTACGGAGTGGGCGCGGGCGCATGGCTCGGCCTTGCTTTCGGCGTAACGGTGCTTGCTTCAGGCGACGCGTCGCTGTTTCTTGCGGTTAATCCGGTGGGCGCAGTGATTACCGTTTTGCTTAAAGGTACGCTGGCAGGCGTTTGCGCGGGATTGGTTTACAAATGCATTGAGGAGAAGAACAAATATGCGGCGGTTGTTGCATCCGCGGTTGTGTGTCCTCTTGTAAACACAGGCGTGTTCCTTCTGGGCTGTCTGGTATTCTTTATGGATACTATCCGTCAGTGGGCGGCAGGTATGGGCTTTGAGTCCGTAGGAACTTATATGCTGGTAGGTCTTGTAGGCGTTAATTTCCTGATTGAACTGGGAGTAAACGTTGTTCTCGGACCGGTAATCGTCCGCATTGTAAATATAGGCAGAAAACAGGCTAAGTAATTTTTGCTTGAGCGTTGAAATCAGGTGTTATTATGATTTTGGCAATAGACGTAGGAAATACAAATATAGTAATGGGCTTTATTGAAGGCGCTCAGCTGGTGGCGGAATACCGCTTGTCCACCAACGCTAATGAAACGGCGGAGGAATACGCAATAAAGCTCAACAGTATTCTTGAAATAACGGGTATTGACCCCTCTTCTCTTGAGGGTTCCGTTTTGGCAACGGTTGTGCCGCCCTTTACGCGTATTATGTCAAAGGCGGTAAAACTTGTTACCGGTAAACCTCCGATAGTTGTGGGTCCCGGAGTAAAGACGGGGCTCAATATTAAGACGAACAATCCGGCGGAACTGGGCGCCGATATGGTGGTAGGCGCAGTGGCGGCTATAGCAAAGTATCCTTGTCCCCTAATTCTTTTTGATTTGGGCACCGCAACAACGGCTTCTGTTATTGATAAGGACGGATGTTTTATCGGCTGTGCTATTCTCTGCGGAGTACAGACGGGTCTTAATGCCCTTACTTCCGGCACTGCTCAGCTTCCTCAAATAGAGATTGCGGCTCCCGCAAAAGCTATTTGTACAAATACCGTTGACTGTATGCGCTCAGGAACCGTTTTCGGCACCGCGGCAATGATTGACGGAATGGTTGCAAGATTTGAAAAAGAACTTGGCCAGAAGGCTACGGTTATTGTAACTGGCGGGCTCGGCGCTTCCATCGCAAGACACTGCGAAACAGAAACCATCGTTGACCGCGATTTGCTTATTGAAGGCCTTCGCATAGTATACGAAAAGAACAAATAATTTCGGCGGCGCTTTTTGCGCCGTCCGCTGAAAACGGAGGAGATACAATGGCCGTAATGCGACCTTTCAGGGCTTTTCGCCCGGCGGTACAAAATCAGGCTCTTATTCCCGCGCTTCCATACGATGTAATGAGTTCTGCCGAAGCGCGCCAGATGGTGCGCGGAAACTCGCTGTCGTTTCTGCACGTTGACCGCGCAGAGATTGATTTGCCGGTGGAAACAGATCAGTATTCAGACGAGGTTTATCAGAAAGCAAAGGAAAATCTCGACGCTCTTGAAAATACTGGGGCAATGGTTCAGGATCCGTCGCCGTGTTTTTATATCTATAAGCAGGTTATGAACGGCAGAAGCCAGGTGGGTCTTGCCGGCTGTGCCTCCATTGATGATTATATTAACAACGTAATCAAGAAGCACGAAAAAACGCTGGCGAAGAAAGAGGCTGACCGTATCCGCCATGTTGACGCCTGCAATGCAAACACAGGTCCGATTTTTCTGACTTACAGAAAGAGCACTTCGGTCAACCTTACCGTTTCGCTGTGGATGAATGAGCATGAGCCGGTTTACGATTTTGAGCAGGACGGCGTTGAGCAGACCGTCTGGGTTGTAAATGATCCTGCTGTCTGCAATAAACTTACCGAAGCGTTTTCAAAGATAGACTCCCTTTATATCGCCGACGGTCACCACCGCTGTGCTTCCGCGGTTCATGTGGGCCAGCTTAGGAGAAAGGCTAATCCTGATTATACAGGCGACGAGGAGTTCAACTTCTTTTTGTGCGTTGCTTTTCCTGACGACGAGCTGGAGATAATGGATTATAACAGGGTGGTTCGGGATCTGAACGGATATTCCATTGACGAGTTCATCTCAAAGGTTGAGGAAAACTTTATTGTTACGAAGGAACTTACAGCCGTTCACCCCCACGAGAAGCACACATTCGGTATGTATGTTGACAAAGAATGGTATACTCTCAGAGCAAAGCCCAGAATTATTGACGAAAGCGACCCTGTTGCACGTCTTGACGTTTCTGTGCTTCAGGACTATCTTTTGGAGCCTGTTCTCGGAATAAGCGATCCGAAAAATGATGACCGCATTGATTTTATCGGCGGAATAAGAGGGCTTACCGAACTTGAGCGCAGGGCAAAAACAGATATGAAAATAGCTTTTTCGATGTTCCCCACTACAGTTGAGGACCTTATGGCGATTGCAGACGCAGGAAAAATAATGCCTCCTAAATCGACCTGGTTTGAGCCTAAACTGCTTTCGGGACTGTTTATTCATCATCTTTCTTAATGATTTAAAGCACCGCTTTTGCGGTGCTTTTTTTGTGTATTTTGTGTTTTTTGGCTTTAAATCGCTAATTGTTGCTAATAAGTGTGAAAATTGTATATTTTTTTCGCAAAGATATTTGTAAAATGTGTGTAATTATGATAGAATAACAATATCTTTTATTGTTCGGAGGACATACATATGAAAATTGCGCTCGAATACAGCGACAAGATTGATGTCAAAAAGAATACCGAGTATGCGGTTAAGGGCATCAAAAAGATTGTAAACAAGATAGGTCCGCGTAAACCCGGCTCTCCCGAAGAGCACCGCGCTCAGCAGTGGATGGCTAAGGACATGAAGAATTACTGCAACAAGGTGGATATTGAGGAGTTTACAGTTCACCGCCAGGGCTTTATGGGATTTATTCCCTTTACCGTTTGCTGCGGTGTTGCCAGCGTTTTTGTAAACTGGTTCGCAAGCCCTATTGCTGCGCTTATCCTTTGCGTTTTGGCGTTTATTCCGCTTGTTTTTGAATTCCTTATGTATAAGCAGTTCGACGATTTCCTTTTCCCTGCTCAGAAGTCGCACAATATGGTTGCAAGCAGAGCTCCCAAGGGAGAGGTTAAAAAGCGTTTTATCATGGTTGCTCATTCTGACAGCCAGTTTGAGTGGCAGCTTAATTATCTTATCGGCGGACTTCAGGCAAAGCTTTTTGTTGAGATTCCCGCAGTTGTCGGCCTTGTTATTCAGACAGCGTTTGCAGTTATCTGCATAATCGCAGGAAAAGGCGCCGCCGCAGGCACTATCGAAACTCCGAAGTGGCTGTTTATTACTCTTTTTGTTGTAAGCTGTGTGTTTATTCCTCTTGAACTTGCGTTTATTTTCTTCCAGAGCTGGACTAAGAGCGTTCCCGGCGCTTCCGATAACCTTTCAGGATGCTTTGCCGGTATGGCTACTATCAAGGCTCTTGCAGAAGCAGGTATTGAGTTTGAAAACACCGAACTCGTTATGATCTGCTCAGGTTCTGAGGAATCCGGACTTAGAGGCGCAAAGGCTTATGTTAAGGCGCATGAGCAGGAACTTAAAGATATTCCCACGGCAGTTGTTGCTCTTGATACTTTCCGCGATCTTGAAACAATGGCAGTTTATGACCGCGACCTTTCAGGCACTGTTCAGCACGACTACGGTGTAAAATATCTTGTTAAAAACGCCGCCGCTAACTGCGGTTTTGACCTGCCTTTCTCTTCTGTATACGTAGGCGGTTCAGACGCCGCTGCGTTTACCCAGAAGAAGGTTCCCGCAACTTGCCTTGCGGCTATGGACCCGGCTCCGCCGCGTTATTATCATACACGTCTTGATGATATTGAGCATCTCCGTCCCGAAGCAATTGAGGCAGGAATTGAGATAATGGTAGAGGCCGCCTGCATGTATGATAAAGAGGGCGTTCCCGCCGATCCGAAGAGCAAATAATCTTAGGCGTTATAAAAAAGTGCTTGACTTTTATTTATAATATGCTATTATAAATTACAGTAAGTTTATTGAGTTTAAAGTGAGAGTGGTCTTGACGGACCGCTCTCATACTTTTGTAGGGAGGTTTTTTCTTGGCAGGCAAAGGCAATGTTGTTTCCAAAGTGCGTGAGATAATAGCACCGTATCTTGAAGAACTCGGTCTTGACCTCTGGGATATCCAGTACCGCAAGGAAGGCACGGAGCGATATCTGCGCATTTTTATTGACAAAGACGGCGGTGTGGGAGTTGACGACTGCGTTGATCTGTCCCACGCAATCACAAAGCCTCTTGACGAGGCTGACCCAATCAGCGAAAGTTACACGCTGGAGGTGTCCTCGCCGGGTATTGAGCGCGAACTTGTTCAGGACGAACATTTCAAAAAGTTTGTCGGCGCTGATGTTATGATGCGCACGATTCGTCCGATAGACGGCGCGCGTGATTTCTGCGGCAAACTTGCGGATTACAGCGACGGCGTAATCACGCTTCAGCTTGAGGACGGCAGTTCATTAACAGTAAACAAAAAAGAAACCGCTTATGTGAAATTGGATGACTTTGACATAAACGATTTTCAAAAAGATATAGATTAAACGTGACAGGAAAGGTGATAGGAAAATGAGTAAGGAATTTTTTGAAGCAGTCAAAATGCTTGAAGCGGAAAAAGGTATTCCTGCGGATTATCTTTATGAAAAGATTGCCGCGGCTATCGTTGTTGCCGCCAAGCACGACTACAACGGAAAGGACATCGTTCACTGCGATATAGACCCTGATAAACAGCGCATAAAGGTTTATGTTACTAAGAACGTTGTTGAGGAAATTGAAGACGAGGATACCGATCTGACTCTTGAAGAGGCTTTGGCAATCAAGAAGAGCGCCAAGGTAGGCAAGACCATCGATATTCCTCTTAAAACAAAAGAATTCGGCAGAATTGTGGCTCAGACAGCGAAGCACGTTATCCGTCAGGGTATCCGCGAGGCTGAAAGAGGCCAGATGCTCCAGGAATTCCAGAGCAAAAATCAGGAGCTTATTTCAGCAAAAGTTGTTCGCATTGACCCTGTAACAGGCAACGCAACTCTTGAGATCGGAAAGAACGAAGCAATCCTTCCGAAAGCGGAGCAGGTTCCCGGAGAAGTTCTTACTGAGAACAGCACAGTAAAGATTTTTGTGGTTGATGTTAAAGAAGGCGGCAAGGGTCCGAAGATCATGATCTCCCGCACTCATCCCGGACTTGTACGCCGTCTGTTTGAGCAGGAGGTTCCCGAGATATTCGACGGCACTATTGAGATTAAGTCGGTATCACGTGAGGCCGGCTCAAGAACAAAGATAGCTGTTTACAGCAAAGACGAGGACGTAGATCCCGTAGGCGCCTGCATCGGACCGAGAGGTCAGCGTGTTTCAAATATTGTTGACGCTCTTGGCGGCGAAAAGATTGATATTGTTAAGTACAGCGAAAACAGCGCAGAATTTGTTGCGGCGGCGCTTGCTCCGTCAGACGTTATCAGTGTAGAAATTCTTGACGAGGACGCTAAAAGCTGCCGTGCAACTGTTCCGGACGACCAGCTCAGCCTTGCTATCGGCAACAAGGGCCAGAACGTAAGACTTGCGGCAAAACTTACCGGCTGGAAGATAGATATTAAACCGGAATCAGGATTTTACGACGGTTCCGAACAGCAATCCTAAAGCGCATAAAAGCGTATAGACAGAACGGGGATGATAATATGAAAACGAAAAAAGTGCCTCTGCGTATGTGCGCAGGCTGCGGCGAAATGTTTGACAAGAGAAGCCTTGTCAGAGTTGTAAAGAGCCCTGACGGCGAAGTCAGCCTTGACCTTACAGGAAAAAAGGCAGGCCGCGGCGCTTACGTTTGTAAAAATCCCGAGTGCCTCCGAAAGGCGAGAAAGAAAAGGGCGTTTGAGCGTTCTTTCGGAATTGCCATTGACCCGGAGGTTTATGACAAAATGGAGGCCGAGATTGCCGATGAATAAGGAAAAGGCGCTGTCCATGCTGGGGCTTGCCAGAAGAGCGGGGGCGCTTTCAATGGGTCACGATATGGCTGTTGAAAGTATCCGCAAAGGCAAAGCCGAATGCCTTTTGTTCTGCGCTGACGTGTCGCCAAGGCTTTTTCGTGATTTTGAGATCACGGCTGAAAAAAGCGGATGGCACAAAAAGGCGGTAAGAATAGAGCTTACCATGGACGAAGTCGGTCGCGCTGCCGGTTACAGAGCCGGCGTTATCACCGTGAACGACAAAAACTTGGCCAAAAAAATATGCGAATTATTGGATCAGGAGGAAAACGAATGGTAATAAAAGTAAAAGTTTCCGACGTCGCCAGCGGCTTCGGAGTCCAAAATAAAGAAATTTCCGAACTGCTCAGCAAATACTGCGGCAGTGCAAAGAAATCCGCTTCTGCTGTTCTGGAGGAAGACGAACTGAATATCCTGTTCGACAAGATTACTCAGGAGCACAGCGTTGATAATTTTGACGCTTACTTTGCTCAGAAGCCGAAGAAGGCAAAGAGCGAGCAGAAGAAGGATAAGGAGAAAGAAAAGAAATCTTCTAATCCTCAGTCGGATAAGAAGCGCCAGAGCCAGGCGGCAATTCTCCAGATGGCGGAGCAGGCGGCAAAGCGCGCTGAGGAAAAGGCTAAGAAGAAGGCTAACCAGGTTCCCCAGGCGAGAACAAAGGGTGAAGCCCGCCACGTTGATACTCGAGTTAACAACGTAGATCTGGAAAAATACAACCAGAAGTACGAGGATATCGCTCCCGCTTCAAACATGGGCGATTATCAGAAGAAGCAGAAACTCAATCAGAAGTCAAAGCAGTACAGAAAGAAGAGACCCCAGGGTATGCACGCCCGCTCAAAGAAGGAGACCGAGGCGCAGCGCCTTGCCCGTATTGCCGAGCAGAGAAAGAAACAGCAGATTACAGTTAAAATCCCCGAAGAAATCACTGTTGGCGAGCTTTCAAATCTGCTTCGTATGACTGCTAACGAGGTAATCAAGAAGCTGATGAGCCTTGGCGTTATGGCAACGGTAAACGAGGTTATCGATTTTGATACCGCCGAGATCGTTGCAACAGAACTGGGCGCAAAGGTAGAAAAAGAAGTTGTCGTTTCTATTGAGGAACAGATTATCGAAGAAGAAAATGAAAACGACGAAAACGCGGTTAAACGTCCTCCCGTTGTATGCGTAATGGGTCACGTTGACCACGGTAAAACTTCAATTCTTGACGCTATCCGTCATACAGACGTAACTTCAACAGAGGCCGGCGGAATTACTCAGCATATAGGCGCTTACCAGGTTGAAGTAAACGGCGAAAAGATAACTTTCCTTGATACTCCCGGCCATGCGGCGTTTACCGCAATGCGTGCAAGAGGCGCAATGGCAACGGATATTGCCGTGCTTGTTGTTGCCGCTGACGACGGTATCATGCCCCAGACAATCGAGGCTATAAACCACGCTAAGGCGGCAGGCGTTGATATTATTGTCGCTATCAATAAGATGGATAAAGAGGGAGCAAATCCCGACCGTGTTATGCAGCAGCTCACCGAGCACGAACTCGTTCCAGAGGAATGGGGCGGCGACGTTATCTGCGTTCCTGTTTCTGCCAAGACTAAGATGGGAATTGACAAGTTGCTTGAAACGGTTCTTCTTATTGCTGAAATGAACGAACTTAAAGCAAACCCCGACCGCTCAGCAAAGGGCGTTGTAATTGAGGCGAAGCTTGACAAGGGCAGAGGTCCTATCGCTACTCTTCTTGTTCAGAACGGAACGCTCCACGCAGGCGATATCATCATCGCAGGCACTGCGGTGGGTAAGGTAAGAGCAATGACCGACTACCGCGGAAGAAAGGTTAACAGTGCGGCTCCGTCTGTTCCTGTTGAAATTATGGGTCTTGACAGCGCCCCTATGAGCGGCGACTCCTTCAACGCAGTATCTGACGAGCGTCTTGCAAGAGAGCTTGTTGAACAGCGTAAGGCTAAGGCGAAGGAAGAAGAATTCAAGGCATTCCACAAGGTTACACTTGATACTCTGTTTGACACACTTCAGGAAGGCGAGCTGAAGAACTTCAATATCGTTATTAAAGCGGACGTTCAGGGCTCTGTTGAAGCGGTTAAACAGTCACTTCTAAAAATTGAGAATGATGAAGTTCGTGTTCACGTTATCCACGGTGCGGTAGGCGCCGTTAACGAGAGCGACGTTATGCTTGCGGCGGCTTCAGACGCTATCATCGTTGCGTTCAACACCGGCATTGACCCGGTTGCAAAGGACAACGCTGAGCGCGACGGAGTTGAGATCCGCTCATACAATATTATTTACGACGCTATTGAAGAGATTGAAGCGGCAATGAGAGGAATGCGCGCACCCAAGTACCGTGATGTTGATACAGGTACTGCGGAAGTTCGCGAGGTTTACAAAATTTCCTCTGCCGGCACTATTGCAGGTTCGCTTGTTACCAGCGGCACAATCCGCCGCGACGGAAAAGTTCGCCTGGTTCGTGACGGCAAGCAGATTGCAGACGTTGCCATTGCAAACCTTAAACGCTTTAAGGACGATGTAAAGGAGGTTTCCTCCGGTTATGAATGCGGTATCAGTCTTGAAGGCTGGGAAGATATTCAGGCCGGCGACGTGCTTGAAGCCTACTATGTTGAAGAATACAGGGATTGATTATGGCTGGTTATCATATCGACAGAATATCCGAGGATATCAAAAGAGAAATTGTATCTGTAATGCGTGAACTCAAGGACCCCAGAATCAGCGGAATGCTGACCGTTGTTAAAGTCGACGTCAGCAATGATCTGAGCTACGCTAAGGTTTATATCAGCGCAATGGAAGGCTTTGAAGCGGCTAAACAGTCTGTAAAAGGACTTACCGCCGCTCAGGGCTATATCCGCCGCCAGCTTGGTAGCAGACTACACCTGCGCAAAAGCCCGGAGCTTAGATTTATTGCCGATGATTCGGTGGAAAAGGGATTCGAGTTGTTCAACAAGTTAAAGGAAATTCAGAATGAGAATAAATGAGAAAGAATGCGCACGTCTGCTTCTTGAGCATGACAATATTTTGATTTTGACCCATGCTCATCCTGACGGCGACACGCTGGGCAGCGGGTTCGGCCTTTGCCGCGCTCTTCTGCAGCTGGGCAAATTTGCCTATGTAAAAAATGCGGATGATATTCCGCCGAAATACAACTATCTGTTTGACGATATAGTGCCGATGAAGTTTACGCCGTCATACGTTGTTTCCGTTGACGTTGCAACCGAAGGACTGCTTGGCTCAATACAGGGAAAGTACCATATTGACCTTTGTATCGACCACCACGGCACCAACACGGAATACGCCGACAATCTTTTGCTGGACGATAACGCGGCGGCCGCCAGTGAGATTATTTACCGTGTAATAAAAGAACTGGGGGCAGAAGTTGACAAAGGTATTGCAAACTGCCTTTATACCGGTATTTCAACAGATACCGGCTGCTTCCGCTATGCTTCAGCCACCGGCAATTCTTACCGTATTGCAGCAGATCTTATTGAGGCGGGCGCAGACAACGGCTATATCAACCGTATTATGTTTGAAACAAAGACAAAGACTTATGCCCGTCTTGAGCGTCTTGCACTTGAGTCAATGCGCTTTTATAACGACGAGCGTATCGCAATAATAACGGTTACCCAGGAGATGTATCATCTTACCGGCTCCAACGAGCAGGAGACCGAGGCACTGGCTCCGCTTACAAGACAGATTGAGGGCGTTGAGGTAGGCATTACCATAAGGGAAAAACCCGACGGCACCTGCAAAGCGTCTCTGCGCACTTTTGAAAGCGTAAACGCCGCAACCATCGCTAAGGCTTTCGGCGGCGGCGGTCATCCACAGGCAGCGGCGTGCAATCTTGATATGGACGTTAAGACAGCCCGGGCTAAACTCGTGGAGAAATGCGGAGAACTTCTGCAATGACAGGTGTAATTTGTATTGATAAATGCCAGGGCAAGACTTCATTTGACGTTGTTGCCGCTGTCCGCCGCCTCACAGGTGAGCGAAAGGCAGGTCATACGGGCACTCTTGACCCTATGGCGACGGGTGTTCTTCCCGTAATGCTGGGCGGCGCTACAAGATTTCTTGATTTTTTGCCCGACAGCGACAAGCGTTACCGCGCAGTGTTTGAACTTGGCAGAACGACAGACACTCTTGACGATACGGGCACTGTATTAACTACAAGCAAGGTTGAGTGCTCAAAAGAGGACGTTTTGGCAACTGCGTCAAAGTTTACGGGCGAGATAACACAGATCCCGCCTATGTATTCAGCGGTGAGTGTAAATGGCAGACGGCTTTATGAACTTGCCCGCAAAGGTGAAACTGTTGAACGCCCTGAGCGAAAAGCCACTGTTTACAGTCTTCAGGTTGTTTCTTCAGATGAAGTCAACAACAGATATACGATAGACGTGTCCTGCTCAAAGGGCACCTATATCCGTACGCTTATTGACGATATCGGAAGAGAACTTGGCTGTGGAGCTGTTATGACGGCTCTTCGGCGCACCTGTGCAATGGGGCTTGATGAGGAAAACTCTGTTACGCTGGAACGTCTGGGTGAAATCTGCTCAGAGGAAAACGGAGTAAACAGTATTCTTATTCCCGTTGAGAAACTTCTGGAGGTTTATCCCTTCGTCCGCGTTACGGCGGCTCAGGGAAAGCGCTTTTCCAACGGCGGAGAACTGGACGGCGGAAGACTGCCTGTAAATATTCAGGACGGCCTTTACAGAGTGATTGACCAGGACGGCAGATTTCTGGGTCTCGGACGAGGCGACAGCGGGCAGAATTGCCTTAAAGTCGCGAGAATTCTGACCGTAAGATGATGAAAGAATTTATGGAAGAAAATAAAAAAGATAAAATTGTAACAGCTGTTGCGCTGGGCGATTTTGACGGAATGCACCGCGCCCATAATATTGTTGTTACGGGTGCAGACAGAGTTGTTATTTATTGTGTGCATAACCATTTCACCCTTTTGCAGCGCAGTCTGTTTGAAAAGCGTTATCCCAACGCGGTTTTTGCCGATTTTGACGAAATACGAAATATGAGCGGCGAGCAGTTCATAGAAAATGTACTTATAGACCACTTCCACGCGGGAATGGTGCTCTGCGGTTTCAATTTCCATTTTGGCAGAGACGCGGCGTGGAGCGCAATGAATATGCGCCAGTACCTTGAAAAGAAAGGCATTTGGGTTCGTATCCTTGAGCCCCAGATGTATAAGGGCGAGCCGATAAGCTCTACCCGTATACGCAGTGCTGTTCAAAAGGGAGAGATGGAAGCGGCGGCGGATATGCTGGGCTATCCGTTTACTTTTGAAAACATTGTGGTAACGGGCGACAGGCGCGGACGAACAATAGGATTTCCTACAGTAAATCAGTATTATCCGGAGGGGCTCGTTCAGCCAAAGTTCGGCGTTTACGAAAGCCGCACCGTTGTTGACGGCAAAGAGTACAAGTCGTTTACAAATCTGGGAATACGGCCGACATGGCGGCTTGAAAAGCCTATGGCTGAAACCCATATTTTTGATTTTTCAGGTGATCTTTACGGCAAGACCGTTGAGGTCAGACTTATTCGCTATTTGCGCGAAGAAAAGACTTTCGCCTCCGTTGAGGCGCTGAAAGAGCAGTTGAATTATGATAAAAGCAGTATTGTTTGATTTTGACGAAACGCTTCAGGACAGAACTGCGGCGTTTGAAAAATATACGGACGCTTTTCTTGGTACATACCGCCCGAACCTTTCTTCGGCGGAGATAGAAAAGTGCAAGGAAGATATGCGAGAGACAGGCAACGGCGGCTATGTCAACCGTGTTGAATGGTGCACAAAGCTTGTTAAAATGTGGAACTGGGCGGATGCTCCGTCTGCTGAGGAACTGGCAGGTCATTACGATAAGTATTTCGGCGATTTCAACGTTATTTTTGACGACGCTGTTCCGATGCTGAAAGAACTGAAAAACAGGGGATACTATACGGGAGTTATAACAAACGGTCCGTCGTATCTTCAAAATCATAAGATGGACACAAGCGGTCTTAGACCATTTCTCGACATCGTTGTTGTCAGCGGCGACGTCGGCGTTCATAAACCTGACCCGGCTCTGTTTATTTATACCGCAGAAAAGTTGGGCGTTGCCCCTGAGGAATGCGTTTATGTCGGCGATCACCCCGTAAACGATATAGAAGGCGCCCTTTCGGCAGGAATGAAAGCGGTTAGAATGAATACAGGCTGGTTTAAGGATCAGGACCTTAGAAGCGACGTTCCCACTATAACGAAAGTCAGCGGCGTTCTCAACTGCCTTGACGAATAATTAGTTATATTTATTAAAACGATTATAACGAGAGCTGCGGCGCGGAAAAAAATATTGACACCCGACGGGCTTTCTGCTATAATACAAAGGCTGTCCGCAAGGGCGGTAATCCTTGCTCGGATTAGGAATCCGGGCCAAAAGACCAGAAGGAGGTGCTTTAGAATGGCATTAAAGAACTATGAAATCGTATTGGTTTTCTCTCTTTCAAAGGGTGAGGAGGCTGTACAGGCTCTGAAGACAAAGTTCACTGATCTTATCAGCAAGAATGGCACTCTGGGCGAAGTAGAGGAATGGGGCAAGCGCAAACTCGCTTATCCTATCAACTATGAAACCGAGGGTTACTATGTTATTGCTCAGTTCAGTTGCGAAGAGACTTTCCCGGCAGAGCTTGACCGTGTAATCAACATTACAGACGGCGTACTTCGTTCTCTTATTGTTGCTAAAGGCGAATAAGGGGGAAGCGTAGCATGATCAATGTTGTTGCACTCATGGGTCGTCTGACCTATGATCCGGAACTGAGAACAACTCCCAACGGTGTTTCTGTTGTCCGCTTCCAGATTGCGGTTGACCGCAATTTCCAGAGAGCAGGCGAGGAAAGAAAGGCTGATTTTATTGATATTACAGCCTGGCGTCAGACGGCAGAGTTCGTTTCACGTTATTTCCACAAAGGCTCTATGATAGCAGTGGAAGGTTCTATCCAGACGGACAATTTCACCGATAAGGACGGAAACAAGAGAAAAAGCGTTCAGGTCGTTGCAAACAACGTGTCTTTCTGCGGCTCAAAGGCAGAAACAGGCACAACAACTACAAATCCTGCATTTGCTCAGCCGGCTCCCAGTTATGCCAGCGCTGACAACAGCGATTTTGAAGAGATTGTGGACGACGATGACGACTTACCATTTTAATGAAGGAGGAAACCAAGCATGGCTTACAATAAAGGCGGCGCCAGAAAAGGCCGCAAAAAGGTATGTGTTTTCTGCGTAGAAAAAGTTGACGAGATCGACTACAAAGACGTTACCAGACTGAAGAAATTCGTTTCTGAAAGAGCAAAGATTTTGCCCCGCCGCGTAACCGGCACCTGCGCAAAGCACCAGAGAGAACTGACAACCGCTATCAAGAGAGCGCGTCAGATTGCAATTCTCCCTTACACAGCAGACTAATTAAGTTCTTTAACGGACGCACATTGTGCGTCCGTTTTTTTGTTTTCATTTTTTTAAAACACTTGACTTTTGTGTCGCAGCTGTATATACTGTATATGAACAGTATAACGAACGGAGATGAACCCGTGACAATTCTTATCGACAGCATGTGCCAACAGCCGATTTACGAACAGATAATGAACCAGATAAGAGAGAACGTCCTCAGCGGCCGTCTTTCGCCTGATTCTCCACTGCCGTCAATCAGAGCGCTGGCAAAGGAACTGAAAATAAGCGTTATTACAACGAAGCGCGCTTATGACGAACTGGAAAAGGACGGCTTTATATACACGATTGCCGGAAAGGGATGTTTTGTTGCGCCGCTGGAAAAGTCACGCGCACAAGCACAGATAACTGAAAAAATAGAAGCTCACATGACGGAGATACGCCGTCTTGCCGATTTGGGCGGAATTAGTGAAGAGGAATTGACAGCATTGTGGAAATCACAGGCATGGAGGTAAGTTTGATGAATGCAATAGAAATCAGACAGGTTGGAAAAGTTTATGCCAATTTTGCGATGAGCGGAGTAGATTTGGAACTGCCTAAGGGTACGGTGCTGGGAGTTGTGGGCGAAAACGGCGCAGGAAAAAGTACTCTTATAAAGATGATAATGGGCGCTGTTCAGCCTGACAGCGGCGAAATTAAAGTCCTCGGCTCAAGCGCTGAAGATCATACGGTGAAAAATAAGATAGGCTATGTTCCCGACGAACCGTTTATTCCCGATAATTTTACCGCTAAAGAAGTAAATAAAGTTATGGCTGGTATATTCGACAATTGGTCAGAGGATGAATTTAATAAATGGCTTCAGCGGTTCAATCTTCCCATAAACAGCAAATGCGGCAGTTTTTCGCGAGGAATGAAGATGAAACTGTCAATTGCCACTGCTCTTTCCCATGGCGCAGAACTCCTTGTTTTGGATGAAGCCACAGGGGGACTTGACCCTATGGTCAGAGACGAAATACTTGATGTGTTCAACAGGTTTGCTGAGGATGAAAACCATACGGTGCTTTTGTCGTCCCATATTGTCAGCGACCTTGAAAAGATTTGCGACTATATCCTTTTCATCCATAAAGGGCGCGTTGTTTTCTTTCGGGAAAAAGACTCTCTGTGTGAACAGTACGCCATTGTCAGCCTGCCACTTGAGGAACTGGAAACACTTCCGGAAGAAGCAGTGCTTGGCGTTCGTAAAAATGCTTTCGGAGCTCAGGCGCTGGTTGAGCGAAGCAAGATAAATCCTGGTTTTAAAACACAAAAAGTAAGCCTTGAAGATATTATTCTGTTTGTTGTAAGAGGTGAAGAGTAATGCGTGGATTGTTGATAAAAGATTTGTATTCAGCCTGGAAAGTCGGAAAAGGGCTCGTCATCGTCTATATTGTTTTTGCTCTTGACGCGGTGATAACAGGCGAGTGGCCCATGGGAATTATGGGCATTGTTCTTATGGCAATGCTGCCCGGAGTGCTGAACGGACTTGATGAGCGAGGTAAATGGATGTCTTATCTTTTCTGTACTCCTGTTTCAAGGAAAACGTATGTAAAAGAAAAGTTTTCGCTTACGCTGATATGCGGCGCTGTTTCCGGCGCTCTGCTGATTATTGCTTTTTTACTGCGCAGCGCAATAATGGGTCAAAATATACCCAAGGATTTTTCCGTTATGGCGGCTGTTTGCGTTTTTGTTGCGCTGGTTCCGTCGGCACTGAGCAACGTCTTTTCGTTTCGCTTCGGAGCAATTAAAGGAAGAGTAATGATGGCGGTGATGGCGGCGATTTGCGGATTGCTCAGCGGAGCGGCAGCGACATTTCTTGACGACCCCGGCAAATTTGATATGGGAAGCGTAAGCGCTTTTTCATCGTTAATATTGATTGGTGCATCGGTGGTAATATTCGCTCTGCTATATCTCGTTTCGCTTCAAGTGGTTAAAAAAAGAGAATATTAAAAAAATAAGAGGACCGAAAATCATTGGTCCTCTTTTTATTTGTTTACCAGTCGTATTTTGTAAGTTTTCCTTTTGTGGAAAGTTCGGGATAGCCCCACTGGCGCAGGACTTCGTATGTTCCTATCGCCACCGCGTTAGAAAGATTAAGGGAGCGGATAATTCCTCTCATGGGAAGTCTTACACAGCGGTCGTGATTTTCTTTCAGCAGTTCCTCCGGCAACCCCTTTGTTTCTTTTCCGAAAACGAGGTAAGCGCCGTTGGGGTAGTTCATGTCGCTGTGGGCAATTTCCGCTTTTGTGGAAAAATAGAAGAATTCGCCGCCTTCGTTGATTTTAAAAAATTCCTCGGTGCTGTCGTAGTATGTTATGTCCAGCTTGTCCCAGTAGTCAAGCCCTGCCCGCTTAACCTGCTTGTCGGTGATTGTAAAACCCATTGGCCCTACAAGGTGGAGTTTTGCTCCTGTTGCGGCGCAGGTTCTGGCAATGTTTCCCGTGTTTTGGGGAATTTCCGGCTCTATCAGCACTATATTAAGCGAGTGTTCCATTGACGTAGACCTCCTTGATGTTCATGTCGTCGTCAACGAAAACAAAGTCTGCGCATTTTCCCGTAGCAATGGAGCCGATTTCATCCTCCATGCCGATGGCTTTTGCAGGGTTTATGGTGCAGGATTTAAGAGCCGCTTTAAAATCTATTCCGTAGGACAGCAGATTTTTAAATTCATCAAAAAGACTGCTGATGGAAGCCGCGAGAGTTCCGTCCTCAAGAACGGCGTATCTTCCGCCTTTGTGGACATATACTGCCTGACCGCCGAGTTCAAACGTTCCTTCGCCCAGCCCTGCGGCGCGCATTGAGTCGCTGATAACGCAGGCGCGGTCTTCGCCGAGAATGCGAAAAGCGTTGCGCAGTACGGTGGGGCAGATATGTCCGCCGTCGCAGATAAGTTCGCAGGTAACGTTTTCGTTGTCAAAAGCGGCGCCTACAACTCCCGCTTCTCTGTGAGCCATTGGGGTCATGGCGTTGAAAAGGTGAGTTGCGTGGGACGCCCCCGCTTCAAATGCCTTTTGGGCTTCTTCGGCGTTTGCCGACGTATGACCCAGGGAAACGGTGCATCTTCCGCTTACTTTGTGAATAAAATCTGCGCTGTCAAAGGCTTCGGGAGCAATTGTGATTATTTTTACGTTTCTGCCTGAGGCGTCAAAAAGGTCGCACCATTCTTCCATTGTGCCTTGGCGTATGTAATTGCCGTTCTGGGCGCCTTTCTTTGACGGCGCAATAAACGGACCTTCCAGGTGCATTCCAACAAGTTTTGCTCCCGCTTCGTTTCCCATATAGTCTCTGCCGCATTTGAGGATTTCAATAAGTTTGTCCTTCGGCAGGGTCATTGTTGTTCCGCAGAAGGAGGTTACGCCGCATTTTGAGAGAGAAGCGCTGATTTTATCAAGACTTTTGACGTCGCCGTCTGAAAAATCACCGCCGTTGCGCCCGTGAATATGAATGTCAACAAATCCGGGCAGAAGAGTGACTCCCTCCATACTGCGGCCGTCGCCCTCAAGAATGCCAATAGCGGTTATTTTGCCGTTTTCAACCTCAATATCGGCAACTTCCTTTTCAAATACTTCATTGTAAAAAGTAACGTTTTTAAAAATCATTTTGTGTTTTCCTCCGCAATTCTTGCCGCAATGCGCGCAAGTTCCTCAAAGGTTTTTACCTGACATATCTCACGACGAAACGCGGCGGAGCCTCTCAGTCCTCTTGTGTAATAAGCCGCGTGGTGGCGCGCTTCCATCATGGCGGTGTGTTCACCTTTGTAATTTATTGTCTGCTGAATGTGCTTTAGCATTACTGCCATGCGCTCGCATATTCCCGGTTCAGGGAGTACTCTGCATTCGGACAGATAAGCGTTTATTCGGCGGAACAGCCACGGGTTGCCCAGCGCCGCTCTTCCTATCATAACAGCGTCGCATCCTGTCTTTTCCAGCATCAGCGCCGCCGACTGTTCGTCGCAAACGTCGCCGTTGCCGATAACGGGAATACTAACCGCTTCTTTGACCTGCTTTATTATATCAAGATCGCATTTTCCCGAGTACATTTCTTTTCTCGTTCTGCCGTGAATTGTAATGGCGGCGGCTCCGTTTTCTTCGGCAATTTTTGCCGTTTTTACCGCTGTCAAGCAGTTTTCGTCCCATCCTTTGCGGACTTTGACGGTGACGGGAATTTCCACCGCGTCAGCCACTGCGCGAATTATTTTTCCTGCGGCTTCAGGCGTTTTCATAAGCGCGCTTCCTGCGCCGTTGTTTACGATTTTCGGGGCGGGACATCCCATGTTTATATCAATAATGTCCGGCTTAAACTCAAGGCTCATTTTTGCCGCCTCGGCCATTATTTCCGGTTCGGTTCCGAATAACTGTATTCCGCAGGGCCTTGCGCTTCCTATTTCCATTAACTGGCGGCTTTTTTTGTCGTTCATGACAAGCCCTTTTGCGCTGACCATTTCGGTTACGGTATAGCCCGCGCCGAAAGAGGTGCAAAGTTCCCTGAAAGCCAGGTCTGCAACTCCCGCCATAGGCGCAAGAAAAGCAATTGAGCTGAATTCTACATTTCCTATTTTCATATTTTTACCTCATGGGATAATATAGCACATATTGCTTTTAAAATCAAACCGCACGAAAGCATTACTAAAAAAAGGATTTCGCCCATTTTTTTATTGGCTAAGAGTACGTTTTGTGATACAATAATAACAAATGTTTAATACGGAGTTTTAGTATGAATTTACTTGTTATTGACGGAAACAGCATAGTTAACCGCGCTTTTTACGGTATTAAATTGCTTACCACGAAAAGCGGCTACTACACAAACGCTATTTACGGATTTCTCAATATTTTTCTGAAATTAAAGGAAGCCTGTAATCCTGACGCAGTGGCGGTGGCGTTTGACGTCCACGCGCCCACCTTTCGCCATAAAATGTACAGCGAATACAAGGCCGGCCGCCACGCGATGCCGGAGGAACTGCGCGCCCAAATGCCTGTTCTGAAAGAACTTCTGCGCCTTTTGGGCTACCGCACCGTTGAGTGCGAGGGATGGGAGGCAGACGATATTCTCGGAACTCTCGCTCAGGTCTGCCGAACTTCGGGAGATAACTGTTTTATCGCAACTGGTGACCGCGATTCCTTACAGCTGGCTTACGGCGGAGTAAAAGTTCTGCTTGCCAGAACGAAAATGGGACAGGCGGTAACTGACGTTTACGATGAAGCGGCAATAAAAGAAGAATACGGAGTAACTCCTCAGCAGTTAATTCAGGTCAAAGCGCTTCAGGGCGATTCCTCAGACAATATTCCCGGTGTTGCGGGAGTAGGAGCAAAAACGGCGCTTGATTTAATAAGCCGTTTCGGTTCTGTTGACTATATTTACGAACATCTCGACGAAATAGATATTAAACCCGGCGTTCGTGAAAAACTGCGCAGGGATAAAGACAAGGCATATCTTTCCCTTAAATTGGGCGAAATAAGCACGGACGCACCAATTGAGCGCAGTCTTGATTTTTATGTTCCTGCCGGGGCGGACAGCGCCGCCGCTTCCCGTTTCAGAGAACTGGAACTGTTTTCGCTTATGGACAAGTTTTCCCTTGATAAAAACGCCGTTTGCGCAAGCGAAGAAGAGAAAGAAAAGCCCCGTGAACTTACTCGTCTTACCTGCGTTGACGCTGACTATCTGCTCGGGCGTATCCGCAAAGACGGCAAAGCTTACGTTTATCCGCTTACGGCAGACGGAGCGATATGCGATTTGTATTTTGCTTTCGGCGACGAGATTGTGGTAATGCCGTCGGAAACGCCTGAGTTTGGCTATTTCGCAAGGAATTTTTTAAGCGATGAAAATATAAAAATTTACAGTTACAACACGAAAGAACTTCACCGACTGGCAGATAAAATGGGCATTCGCTGTTCAAATATCTGCGGTGATCTGGTGCTTTCAGCGTATTTGCTCAGACCGTCTGATTCAAAATACGACCTGGAGCATCTTGCTGTTGAGTACGGCGTGCCGGTGCCCGAATTTCTTAATTCTCTCGGTCAGCCTGACGCTGTTGTTTCTTATGCCGCAGTGCTTCAAAAACTTTTTGAAAAAACCGACGCCCTTATTGACGAGGCAGATCAGCGCAGTCTGCTGGAGGACATTGAACTTCCGCTTTCAGCCGTGCTGGCCAGAATGGAAAACGCAGGATTTGAAGTTGACCGCGAAGGTATCGAGCAGTTTTCAAAATCTCTGTCTCAGCGAATTGGCGAGCTGACTTCCTCTATTTTTGAGGCAGTGGGCCACGAGTTTAATATAAATTCACCGAAACAGCTGGGCGTTGCCCTGTTTGAAGACCTTCAACTGCCCTGCATGAAAAAGACAAAAAGCGGCTATTCAACAAACGCCGAAGTGCTGGAAGGACTTATGGACGCCCACCCGGTAGTGCCGATGATAATGGAATACCGCACACTGACAAAACTGAAATCCACTTACTGCGACGGTTTGCTTAAAGTTATTGACGATGACGGAAGAATTCATACCCGTTTCAATCAGGTGGAGACCCGCACCGGACGTATATCCTCTTTGGAACCTAATCTTCAAAATATTCCGATACGAACGGAACTTGGCAGGGAAATGCGCAAGTTCTTTAAGGCGGCAGACGGCTGTCTGCTTGTTGACGCGGACTATTCCCAGATTGAACTTCGTGTGCTTTCCGATATGGCGAATGACGATACAATGATAAACGCTTTCAACAGCGGAGCAGATATCCATACAACAACGGCGTCCCAGGTGTTTAATCTGCCGCCGGAAATGATAACGCCTCAGTTGAGAAGCCGCGCCAAAGCGGTTAATTTCGGTATTGTTTACGGAATAGGCGCTTTCAGCCTTGCCAAGGATATCGGCGTTTCAAATAAAGAAGCGAAAGAGTATATCGATTCGTATATGAACACCTACCACGGCGTTGCGGATTATATGAAGAGAATGATAGATGTTGCCACTGACAACGGCTTTGCTACAACGCTTTTCG
>URGA01000006.1 GCA_900547275.1 uncultured Oscillospiraceae bacterium
ATTCAAAACGGGGGGCGTGGGGGCTCCCCCGGAGCCTACCGTTATTTCTCAGTTTGTATCGGGAATTGGTATTGCAGTTTATACATGGTTTCGTGCGCCTGAACTGAGAATAAGCAGACGTCACTGCCGCATTAAACTCAGTTCAATTAAAGAAATTTCGAATTTTTCTCTTTTGACCTGCGTTCAGCAGTCGGTGATGAATTTGGGCATTCTTATGGTTCAGGGGCTTGTAAACAGTTTCGGCACAACTGTTATGGCCGCATTTGCCGCCACGGTTAAAATAGATGCTTTTGCCTATATGCCGGTTCAGGATTTCGGCAATGCTTTTTCCACATTTATTGCTCAAAACTACGGTGCTCAAAAAGAGAAGAGGATAAAAGCAGGGCTTAAAGGCGCCGTTATAAGTTCAATGCTGTTTTCCGCCGCCGTTTCCGTGGTAGTGTTTATTTTTGCAAAGCCGCTTATGCTTTTGTTTGTAAACCAAGGAGAAACTGCTATTATTGCCGAGGGTGTACGCTATCTGCGCATTGAAGGCGCGTTTTACTGCGGCATTGGCTGTCTGTTTTTGTTTTACGGTTTGTACCGTGCGCTGGGAATGCCGGGAATGTCCGTAGTGTTGACTTTTATCTCTCTCGGAAGCCGCGTCGCTTTGGCTTACATACTTTCGGCGATACCGTCTGTCGGCGTTGTGGGTATCTGGTGGTCCGTTCCAATCGGATGGGCTTTGGCAGATGCCGTGGGTCTTATCTATTATCTGGTGCGTAAGAAGCGGTTGTTCAGCTGGAATAAAAACTCAGACCCAAATCGCGTTTAGAATACTATAATTGATATAAGTCTAAGTTAATATATTATAATTTGCAATTTTTGATAAGCCGTGATACAATACGCTTGTACTATATTTAAGGGGTGAGACGGTTGAAGCATGATTTCAGTGATAAAAGCAAAAAGAATATGAACCGAATTAAGGTAGGCGTGTCAACTGTTTTGGCGTTCTGCCTGCTTGTTGCGCTTCTTACAAGTTCCGTTTCCCCTAAAATGCTGAAAGACGCACCCGTAGCCGGCGTTACTGAAGCTCCCACCACAACTTCAACAACAGCGGCCGCAACTGAAACTACAACTGAGACCACAACTAAGGAAACTACAACTGAAAAGAAAACTACTGAGAAAACCACTAAAAAAGTTGCCTACAAGGCGAAAACCGACGTCGTTACCAAGGTTGCTACAGGTAATAAGAAAACAGATGAGGACAAGGGCAACGATAAGGTAAGCGACTCTTCATTAACTGATGAAGGCAGCGGGGACAAGCTGACAGACCACAATGATTCTTCCTCATCATCTTCATCTTCTTCCACCAATTCAAAGACGGTAAAATCTGAATATACAGACTATGTTTATGTAAATACGTCTTCTCTTAAAGGTTGGCAGACCATTGACGGCTGTGAGTTTTACTTTGACAGCAATCATAAGCCTCTTACCGGAATGCAGAAGATCGGCGGCAGAAATTACTACTTCAACAAGTACGGAGGAAAAGCTTCGCTTGTCGGCATAGACGTTTCCCAGTGGAACGGAAGCATAAACTGGAGCAAGGTCAAGGCAGACGGCGTTGATTTTGCAATAATCCGCGTAGGCTTCAGAGGCTACGGAACAAGTGAACCCGTTAAGCCGGTATTGCTTGATACAAACGTAGAAACGAATATCGTAAATGCTAAAAAAGCGGGATTAGATATCGGACTGTATTTTTACAGCCAGGCAATCACATTGGACGAAGCGCTTGAAGAAGCGGGCGCCTGCGTAAATTTTGCCAAAAAATACGGAATTCAGTATCCTATCTATTTTGATACCGAGTATTCAAACCCGGACAGAGACGGCCGCGCCGACAGCCTTACGAAAACACAGCGCACTAATATTGCGGTGGCGTTTTGTGAGGCGGTCAAAAACGCAGGTTATAAGGCGGGTATTTACGCCAGCAAATCATTTTATTATGATGAACTGAATTTTTCAAAACTTTCGTCTTACAATATTTGGGTTGCTCATTATACTTCAAAGGAAACGGATTTTAAATACGATTACAAAATTTGGCAGTATTCCTCGACAGGTAGTGTAAGCGGAATTTCAGGCGACACGGATTTAAATATAAGCCTTTATGATTACGCCGCCGGCAGCAGCATGAGCAATCTGGGCTCAGACGTTGTAATGACCGATAAAAGCGGACTTCAGGAATATGTTGACGCTGAGGACAGCATTGCCGCATATGAAAAGATGCCTACTGATGCAAATTACGAAAAGGCAGAAAACAGCATTGAAAAAGTTTCCGATTCTTCTGTGAAGAAAGAACTGCTTTCGGTGCTTGAAAAACTGAAAAAATAATAAAAAGCCATGCGTCGTTGCATGGCTTTTTATTATGTGGGTGTTTTATTGCTATTTATTTTCTTTTTTACTATGGCGATAATAATCGGAGCAGCAATGCATGTAACACAAAGAGATACGTATACAATGCACTCATTTTTGTACATTTTGCAGATACTATTATATTTGTCTGCAATACTTTTATATTCTAGATATTGTGAGTAATAATCTCCGGCCAAGGCCTGAGCAGAGTAATACTCTGAATCTTTTAACTTGATATAATATCTAATACTGTCGCCTTGGGCTTCAGCAGCCTCTTTATAAAATTCATATGCATAAGTATAGTCCCCATAAGATTTGTATGCCTGATAACCGCATATGCAGGCAAGAGCAATACAGACAACACATATAATGCTAAATATTTTTTGGCTATTGCTGCTGAATTTTTGATTTTTATCAGAGACGCTTTGTTCGGCTGACGCTTCACTGGAATCAATTACGTTGCTTTTTTCGTAATTATTTTGTTCGTAATTTTCAAATTCTTCAATGTGCTGTGTTTCTGTTAGTTCATCATTACAAATAATTTCTGTATTGCAGAAAGGACAAATGGAAACAGACCTAGGTAACTCAGTTAAGCAAGTTGGGCATTTCATGGTTATTCTCCTTTTATTTATGTGAATTTTTTAATTCGAATATGCGCTATTTGTTTCTTACCATAGCAAATTTATGTCGTTATTCTTAACAATTTTAAATCATTGTTTGATTATCATAAGGTAACACAGATATAACTAAAAACGGAAGCACATAATTGTAAAAAAGATGGTGTTCGACAAGCAGTATATTCTCGCTTTTTTTGCAAAATCTTATTGTGTAGCCGCATATACCAAAACGGGATATATTCATAATACCATTTTGGTATATTGTTGTCAAGGTGATATTATGAGATTAAAACAATTGCGAGAAGAAAAGGGAATTTCTCAGCTAAAACTGGCAATGGATTTATCTGTTAATCAAAATACGATAAGCAGATACGAAACTGGTGTTCGGGAAGCGGATTATGCAATGCTGATAAAAATCGCAGAATATTTTGATGTTTCAGTAGATTATTTGTTAGGTAGAACAGAAAACAAAAAATTTTTGAAATAAGAGGCAAAATACGGTGTGAGTTTTGCTCCTTATTTTTTTAAAAGTGCCAATTATATGGTTAAGCGTTAAAAAAATAAAAATTTGGTTTATTAAAATTAGAAATTTTGTATATTTTTACGTTTTAATTTTTGGGGCTTGAAAATTGTCTTTTTCAGTCATATAATACGGTTGATTTTGAAAAGAGGCTGAAAAATGGATAGTTACAAGTATTTATTTGACATTGCTCTGATTTTGCTCAGCACTAAATTTTTGGGGCTTATTACGAGAAAGGTGCATATGCCCCAGGTTGTAGGCGCTTTGCTGGCAGGCTTGATTTTCGGACCTGCGGCGCTTAATATTCTTAAGGAAACGGATTTCATTGACGAACTCGCGGAGCTTGGCGTAATTATGCTTATGTTCTGCGCCGGCCTTGAGACGGACATGAACGAGCTTAAAAAGAGCGGTAAAGCGTCGTTTTTAATTGCTCTGATAGGTGTTGTAGTTCCACTTGCCGGCGGTTTCGGAGTTGCCGCAATATTCAACCGACCCGGTATGATAGAGTCTGACGCTTCATGCCCGGCAGTTTTGCAGAACGTTTTTATCGGCGTTATTTTAACTGCGACTTCAGTAAGCATTACCGTTGAAACGCTAAAGGAACTGGGAAAACTGAAAACCAGGTCAGGCAACGCTATTTTAGGCGCGGCTATTATTGACGACGTTTTGGGCATTGTCGCTCTAACGGTAATAACGAGCCTTGCCGATTTCAGCGTAAACGTTTGGATTGTTCTTCTTAAAATCGTTTTGTACTTTGTATTTGCAGGCGTTGTTGGAATTATTTTCTACAAACTTTACAACAAATGGACTAACCGTACCAAGAAGGGACTTCATCGTTATTCTATCGTTGCGTTTGTATTCTGTCTGCTAATGTCTTACGTTGCAGAGGAATTCTTCGGTGTTGCAGATATTACCGGTGCTTTCATTGCAGGTCTTATTATCTCAAAGACCCAGAAAAGCCGCTACCTTGCGTCTAGATTTGACACGGTATCTTATCTTTTCCTGTCGCCGATATTCTTTGCAAGCATAGGAATTAAGGTTCAGCTGCCCCATATGACAGCGATGATAGTGCTGTTCTCAGTAATTCTCGTTGTAGTTGCAATTCTTTCAAAGGTTGTGGGCTGCGGTCTCGGCGCCAAAATGATGGGTTATAAGAATTATCAGTGCGCCCGTATCGGCGTAGGAATGATATCCCGAGGAGAGGTTGCGCTGATCGTTGCCAGCAAAGGCAGTCAGCTGGGACTGCTGGGTTCGGAATTCCTTGGACCGGTTGTTCTTGTTGTAATTATTACTACGATTATTACTCCGATTTTGCTTAAACCCGTATTTAAGATGAAGCCGACAGTAATAATGCCGGAAGCAGGATTTTCAAAGCCGTTTGAAGAGATTGAACAGATCCATGAGCACGAGGCGGCTCATCAGGAAGCTATAGAAGCTCCGTCAACTGACGAAAGCAAAACAGAATAAATAAAGAGAGCAAGAAACGCGCTGATTTTTCAGCGCGTTTCTCTGTTGTTATCTTAAATAAATGTGAGTAAAAATATAGAATTATAAGTTGTGTATCAAAATGATTACAATGTATAAATTATTAGTTGTATTGTTGACGTGGTGAAGGTTTAACGATATAATATGACAGCTGGTGTTCGACACAAGTCGACAATAAGCAAATGAAAAAGAAATGAAACGCATAATGCGAAAAAAGAAAGGAATTTAATAATGAACGCAATTAAAGTAAACCGGCGCCGCGTTCTGACTATCGCTGCTGCGCTTATCTGCGTAGGGGTATTGATGTACTGCGTGCCGCTGTCGCTGGACGACTGGGCGTGGGGCGGCAAGATCGGAATTGAACGGTTTGAAACCATGTTTAAAGGGTATAACGGAAGATACCTGGGCAATTTTCTAATTTTGGCAATGTCTCGCTCAAAGATACTGAGAGTGGCAGTAATGACGCTCGTTACCGTATCTATACCGCTGATAATCAGCAAGTACGTTAATTCAAAAAGAACGCTTTATTTTGTTGTCGGGCTTGTTTTGCTTTTTGTTATTCCGTCAAAAATATATGCCCAGACCCTTGGCTGGGCTTCAGGCTTTTCAAATTATGTTCCTCCAATTGCGGCGTCGCTGTTTTATTTGATGCTTGTGGGTAATATTTGGGGAGAGCGTAAGCCGGAATACAAAAAATATCTGACAGCAATAACATTTTTTACGGGAGTTTTCGGCGGACTCTTCATGGAGCATATAACGCTGTTTAACGTGGCTCTCGCGGTTTTAGTTATTCTGTTCGTATATCTGCGGTTTAAAAAAGTATATGCCGCTCATATCGGTTTCTTTGCCGGCAGTGTTGTGGGCGCGGCAATAATGTTTTCTAACTCGTCTTACCTGAATATCCTCAGCCAAAACGACGAGACAAATTACAGAAGTGTTGCCGGAGCAGGTACAGGCATATTGGAAACGCTTGTTTCAAACGCAAAGATAATTTATCCTAACCTTGTTGAGAATAATGTATTTATAAATGTTATCATGTGCGCCCTGGCGCTTATAATTGTTTCCAGAGCGCTGAAAACTGAGGAAAACCGTAAAAAAAGGCCGGCTATCTTCGCTTCGTTTGCTGTTTTAATTGCTTACGTTTGCTTTGATATTCTCGTTACTGCTTACCCGAGATGGTCGTTTCCGTCATTACTTAGCAAGTATCTTTCTTACGGTATAAAAGGATTGTTCGCAATGCTGTTTTTATTGGCGCTTGCGGTTATTCCTTTGCTTTGTATTAAAGATACTATCAAAGCGCTTCGTATCGTTTCTCCGATACTGTTTGTGTTTGTTTTGACGGTTCCGCTCTTTGTGGTTACTCCGCTGACAGCAAGATGTTTCTTCCCACAGTATCTAATGTATATTGTGTATTCTCTTGAACTTTTGAACTTTGTAATGGCATCTAAGAAAAGCGAAAAACACCGTTTTGACCTTATCAAAATAGGCGCTTTGGCAGCGTGCTTTACTCTCGTTATCTACTATGGTACGCTTTATTCGTCTATCCATTATGTAGAAGTAAACCGAACTGAATATGTGCTTACTCAGGTGGAAAAAGGCGAAAAGGAAATTGATGTTCCGAAATATCCTTACGCCAGCAATAAGTACGTTTGGGGCGGCACTTTTAAAAACGACAAAATGTGGGAAGACCGCTACAAGGCATTTTATAATATTGACGAATCGGTAGACCTTACCCCGGTTGATTTTACTGATTTTGACTGGGAACAGATTGAAAAATAACTTCAAAATATAAGAGCGCAGGAATTCCTGCGCTCCTTTTTTATTTCTTTTCTATATAAGACAAAATCATATCCGCAACGCGGCGGCTGGACTGACCGTCCAGGTGGTCAAAGAATTTTGTCTTGAAATCGGGTATCTTTTCGCTGTCGTAATCTCCGTCGTTTATTGCCTGGGTTAGTTCACGCTGGGAGAACACGATCTTGCCGGGAACAAAGGATTCAAAATCGTAATAAAAGTCACGCTTTGAAATGTAGTCAAACAAATCATAGGCGTAAAACAGCATCGGAATGTTAAGAAGCGACGCTTCAAATACTACGCTGGAATAGTCTGTTATCAGCAGGTCGGTGACGAACAGCAAATCGTTGAGCTCGTCCTCGTCTGAAAGATCGAGAACTCTGTCCTTGTATTCTTCTGGAATAACAGGACGTTCAGGGCAAAACGGGTGATATTTAATAAGCAGAGCATAATCATCCGGTATTGCCTTCATAAATTCATCAACGTGAAATGCGTCCGGCGGATAATATGCCGTCATTTGACCGTTGCCTCTGAATGTGGGGGCGAAAAGAATGATCTTTTTGTCTTTCATTGACGGATGCTTATCGTAAAATTCTTTTGAAACCTTGGCGCCATAGTCTTTGTCCATGAAAATATCGGTTCTCGGGATACCCGTTGCGATGACCTTTTCATCGGAAAGGCCGAAGCCTTCTGCGTAATGTTTGGCAATTTCCGTTGAGCTGACTATCGCCGCGTCATACATACGGTGGTTGGGGTCGTCCTGCTTCGGGCCTCCTGCTTTGCCCAGGCGGGTAAAGCCGAATGTTTTAAACGCGCCGCAGGCGTGCCAAAGCTGTACGAGTTTAACATCGCTGCGCTTTTTTACAATGTTCAGCAGTCTGAAGTAATCGTCAACAATAACAACTCTGGAAGACGAGTAAAGTTTTACAAATTTTATAATATTCTTTATTTTGTGGTGGCCGTTGGCGTCTGAAAAAAGAAGAAAGCGAAATTCAATGTTTGGATCGTCTTTTATCAGATTGTAAACGAATTCAGGATTGCCGCCAAGTTCGTCTCGTCTGCCTGACATGAAAGTAATACGGTTTGGAACTACGTCTTTTCTGCAAAGGAATTTGTAATAGACGTTTGTTATCCAGTAAAGCGGACGACGGATATTTTCTACAAAATTGCTGCGCTTAAAGCTTGTCTTGAGAAAAGATGAAAGATTTATCTTGAACTGGACAAAAATATTTTTCAGTTTTCCGTCTATCTGAGCCGTCTTTCTTCTGGGCACAATGTTCAGCCCTGCAAGTATGCCGTCAAACAGGAAAAGCGGAAGAAGACAAGCCGCCGCAATTACCCTAAGGCAAAAATCTATAAAGCGAAGAAGAGGAACAATTATTTTGCTCCTTTTTGTGAATGGAAGGCGGGCGTCTCTATTTGTGTTTGGATAAATAAGAATAGCGTTATTTTCACAGTCAAAATCAAATGAATATGACTTGTCCGCCACTTCGTCAGGCTCTACATAATCGCTGTCATGGGCGTCAAAAACGGTTATTCCGTCAAAACACTCATATTCTATGTAGTTTTCGTCCAGGTTGATTTCTGGGTTTTCATTTAGTACGTTTGTCGAAACGAGAAAGGGAACGGCAGAAACGCTTTGCTGGCCGTATTCAAAGCCGATGGTAACAGTTATCGGGCTCGTTGGCTCATATTCGTAAAAAATATAATCAAGCATGAAGGTATAGTTGCATACAACGATGCAGCTTTCCTCCTGTTTCTGTCGAAAATAATTGACCACCCGCAGCGGCAGGCGGCGGGTGTGTCCGTCACATTCAAAAATAATTTTGGCTTTAGGCGAAGAAACGTCAACGTCAAACGGACAGCTTATCGCCACGCCGATCTCCATCTGGTTCGATTCAATATGCAGACGGTTGATGATCATTTTGCAGGTAAACATTCTGTGATTCTCCAAATTTTTTATTTTCACTTTGCAGCAGACTGCAGGCAAAGCGAACAACGTTTTGAGTTGCTTTGCCCGCCGTTTCGTCAAAATTGCGTTTGCAAAACGGCTCAACCAGTTCTTGCTTCATATCGTTTTCCAAAATAGAAGATGATATTTCGTCTGTATCTGTTACTATCTTACCCGGGACAAACGATTTATAATCGCAGTAAAAGTCTCTGCTTTTGCAGTATTCGTCCAGGTCAAATGCGAAAAACAGCATTGGAATATTAAGAAGCGAAGCTTCAAAAATAACGCTGGAATAGTCGGTTATAAGAACGTCCGTTACAAACAGAATATCGTTGATATCGTACTTGTCGGACAGATCGATAAGACGATTTTTATATTTTTCGGAGCATTTAGGGCGCTCTGAAAGATACGGATGCATTTTGCAGATGATAACGTATTCCTCAGGCAGGGAACTTAAAAGTCTGTCTGCATCAAATTTTTCTATCGGGTAGTAACAGTTGCCCTGTCCGCCGCCTCTGAAAGTAGGGGCGAATAAAATAACTTTTTTATCAGCAATTTCGGGATTTTCACGGTAGAATTTTTTGCAGAAATATTTTTTGTATGCTTCATCCGTAAAGCGGTCGCAGCGTGGACTGCCCAGAGGAAGAATTTTTTCAGAAGATATTCCGAAGCCCTCGGCGTAAGAGTAGACAACGTCCTTTGAACTGACAACGGCGTAGTCGTATTGCCTGTGGTTTGGCGAGCTCTGGTTGAGCGAACTGTCTTTTCCGAGACGGGAATATCCGAACGTTTTAAGCGCTCCGCAGGCGTGCCAAAGCTGAATAATGTTTACTCCGTCTTTTTTCTTTACATATGAAAGCATATGGTAGTAGTCATCAACAAAAACTATTTTTGAGGTTGAGTAAAGTTTGAGAAACTTGAAAAGTATTTTTAAATTTCTCTTAATTCCGCCTTTGCAGCAAAGAACGGAAATCTCAATATTCGGAACCTTGGTCATCTCAAGGAATACTGACTTGATGTTTCCCGTCAGATAGTCTGAACGGTTTGAAAGAAAAGTTACTCGGTTTTCGTCAACTGGGCGGCCGAGATAGGGCAGGGCAAGAAAAGAGAAGAACTTTCCTGCTATTATTTTCAGCTTTTCTTTTGACGAGCATGAAAAGAAGTGCTTTATTGCTCTGCGTTTAGCAACGGGAAGCGTAAGCTTCTCAGCAGGTTCTATCAGTTTGTATCCGTTTGCACCGTCTGAAAAAAGGAATTTTACATCCATTGATTTATCGCCGACGGGTTTGTAGAAAACATAAGCCAGATCAATAGTGGCTTTGGCGGTAATGATACCGTCATTAAAGCCGACTATTTCCATTGGAATTATGCGGTTTTCTTCCGAGCATGAAAACACGGCGGAAAGCTTTGGATAAGGAGCAGAGCCCAAAACAGCTGCGCTCACCTGCAAATTGACTTTGCCGTTTTCAATCGGCGCTTTTTCAATTTTAATTACGCAGTCTGACATAATAATTCTGCACCCTCCGGCGTTTCATTTCTTCTTGATATAGTACCATAATTATCCGATTTTGTCTATATATACAAATAAAGCTAAATTGTATTTTTAAAGATTTATTGACTTTACAGCGTTATTATTTATAATTATATATAAGAACAATCCGAAAAGAGGAAGTATATGCTCTGGTATAACTCGGACAATCTGGAACTTCTGTATGTTCCCCGTCACCGAGATGTAAAAAAAGATTTATATAAGAAATTCAGAAAAGTAGCTGTTGAAGTGGCCAAGAAAAACACTCTGTTTCGTCTTACAAGCCGCAAAATGCTTTTGGAAGAACGCATGGCTGCTTTTAAGAAGCGCACTCAAAATATAAAAACGGATGAAAAGGTAATCCTTTTTTCTGCATTTGACGGCAGAAATTACAGCGACAGCCCCAAGGCGATTTACAATTATATGCTAAACGACAGCAGATTTGAGGATTACACTTTTGTATGGGCGTTTCGCAAGCCGAAAGATTTTACATTCGTTTTGGACAACCCCAACACATATATCGTAACAGTCAACACTCCATCTTATGAGGAAACCTGCGCCAAGGCAAAATACTGGTTTTTCAACTACAGAGTAGCAGACCATATCTATCCGAAGGACGATCAGGTGTATGTTCAGCTTTGGCACGGAACCCCCCTTAAACGGCTGGGTTATGATATTGCCATTTCTGACAATGCGATGAATTCCAGAGATGAAATCAGGCAAAAATATAAGATAGACGCAGAAAAATTTAAATATATTCTTGCTCCTTCTGCATTTGCGGCGGAAAAATTTACGTCGGCATGGAACCTTGTTGAAGCCGGCAAGGAAGATACCGTGCTTGAAGCGGGCTACCCGAGAAACGACTTTCTTATAAATTACACCGAAGACGACTTAAAACATATAAGACAGGAACTGGGAATAGAAAACAACGGGAAAAAGATAATTCTTTACGCTCCGACTTGGCGCGACAATCAGCATGACGCTAAAATCGGTTATGTTTACAGCACCCACGTTGATTTTGACCTTCTGAGGGAGGAATTGGGGGATGAATATATTATCCTTTTCCGAGCTCACTACCTGGTTGCAAACCATTTTGATTTTGAAAAATACAGCGGGTTTGTTTATGATGTTTCCGGCGTAAGCGATATAAATAAACTTTACGTAATTTCCGATTTGCTTATTACGGACTACAGCTCAGTATTTTTTGACTATGCTAATTTGAGACGTCCTATGATTTTTTATATGTATGATTTGGCAAATTATGCAGGAGAAATAAGAGGCTTTTATATCAGCACCGAGGAATTGCCCGGCCCCATAGTTCAGACTGAGGAGGAACTCATTGAAGCTGTACAAAACGCTGAAGGCGATAAAGAAAAATATGAGCAGAAGTACAGCGATTTCCATGCAAAGTTCAATTATTTGGACGACGGCAAGGCGTCGAAAAGAGTTGTAGAAGCCATAATCGAGGAGATTTAGCTGTTTTACTTGATTATTATGCCGAAGTGTGTTTTAATATGTAAACGGAAACTTTGTAAACGAAAACTTTGTTTTAACCAAACGGAGGAGTATTTATGAAACGTATTTTGACTTACGGAACATTTGATTTGCTTCATTACGGCCATATTCGCTTGCTTCAGAGAGCAAAGGCTCTGGGCGATTATCTTGTAGTTGCTCTGTCAACAGACGAGTTTAACGCCGGCAAAGGCAAAAAGGCGTACCACACATATGAAACACGCAAAAAAATGCTTGAGGCTATCCGCTATGTTGACCTTGTAATTCCCGAGACAAGCTGGGAGCAGAAGATCAACGACGTTAAAGAATACCATATTGATACCGTAGTTATGGGCGGCGACTGGAAAGGCAGCGATAAATTTGATTATCTTAAAGATTACTGCGAACTTGTTTTCCTTGACCGTACACCCGGTGTTTCTACCACAATGATTAAAAAAGATCTCGGCCTTAAAGAGGCAGTCAACGGTATTGACCAGCTTCCCGATGAGCCCGACCAGACAGACAACGACTGATCTTAAATATCGCCCTGCCGCAAGGCAGGGCTTTTGTGCTGTTTGCAATAAAACGGTATCTGTGTTAATATTATTAAAAATATTACTGTATATATGAGGATATTAAAAATATGCGAAGAAAAATCAGGAAAATAATCAAGGCTATTAAAAAGAGGCTCAAGCGCGTGTTCAGCCATATGCCCCAGAGAAAATTCTTTTTTCAGCATTATTGCAGTACATGCCCGGTGCGCGATAACGTTATTTTGATTGAGTCTTTTCACGGACAGAATATTTCCGATTCAGGCCTGATTTTGGCAAAAGAAATTTTGCGCTCATATCCGGGTAAGTACAAAATTTATTTTGCCACCGAAGCAAAAACTGAGCACCAGAAATTTGTAGACGCCATCGGTCTTGACGTTGAACTTATTGACGTAAATACTTTTGCTTACACAAAAATACTGGCAACTGCAAAGTATATTTTAACAAATGCTTCACTGCCGATTTACTTTATAAAGCGCAAGGAGCAGATATACCTTCAGATGTGGCACGGAACGCCGCTTAAAACTCTCGGCAAGAAAATGAGACTGGGCATAGAGTCTCTTTATATTGCCCAGCACAGCTTCCTTCAGGCGGATTATCTTTCTGAGCCTAATGCGTTTACCCGTGACGTAATAATGGAGGATTATAACCTTACAGACCTTTATACGGGCAAGGTGGTAATGGCAGGTTACCCGCGAAATGAGATATTCATGAATCCCGAAGCCGGAAAAGAACTTCGCAAAAAGCTCGGCCTTGAAGACAAGAAGATTTACGCGTATATGCCTACTTGGCGCGGTACCAGCAACCATACGGTTGACGTAATTGAATACGAATCAAAAGCGAAGCAGATGCTTAAAATAATTGACGGGGAACTGACAGACGACCAGATATTTTATGTCAAATTTCACCCTATCCTGCGAGACGCGGTCCCGGTTGATAAGTATAAGCATATTCGCCGTTTCCCTCAGGATATAGATACTTACGAATTTATCAATTGCGTAGACGCTCTTGTTACTGATTATTCCAGCGTATTTTTTGACTTTTCTCTTACTAAAAAGCCCGTGGTACTGTTTATGTACGATTATGACGAGTATATGCATGACCGCGGTATGCGAATGGATGTTAAAACTCTGCCTTTCCGCCAGATTTATGATGCTAAGGAACTTGGCGAATGTTTGCGGGAGGGCGCCTGCCTGAACGACAGTTATACAGATACAGAATATTACAAGACTTTCTTTAAGTATGACTCCCCGGATATAAGCAAAAAACTTCTTAAACTTGTGTTGGAGGGCGACCCGGGAGATCTTGAAATAATTGATTATTCCCACAACTGCAAAAGACCGCTTAGGGTAATTGAGCCGGAACAAGTTAAAGGACGTTCTGATTTTAATACACTTGCCCATGTTGCCAATGACAATACGGTGGTAGTGCTTTACAAAAAGTGGTTCAAGGGAGAGGTCAGCCCAATCCTCCACGATGAGTTTAACGATTCGTTTAGATATATTATTACGACTTACACGCCTCCACGCACATATTTTGAAGACCTTATGGCAAACTTAGGAAGCAGTAAGGCTAAAATGAAAATCCATCAGAGAGATATTCAGCGCTGTTTCCCTAATCTTAATATTGATCCTCACTATATAAAAGATTACGGCTGGTTTGACCTTAACTGCAAGGCGCCGTCAAAAGCTTTGGAACAGGTAACACTTTCCGATTATACGGGAACATCAAAGGGATTTGCGGTTCAATATTCACTGCCCGAAAGAAAGACCCCTCTTGAAGCCGTTATTATGCGAAACGACCTTGAAATACTCAGTAAACGCCCGCTTACGGATGAAGAAAAGGCGGAGCACAGGGTAGAATTCGATATTAAGAGCCTTATTGAGGATTACACTCTTTATAACAAGGAAAGGTGCGTTTTCGGCGTTCTTTGCAAAGATAAGGAAAACTCAGAAACAACTATCTTGACTTTTATCGACAGCCAGGATATATCGGTTGCCAAAAAGCACGTTACTCAGTATAGCAAGGCGGCTCTTTACCGCCGTCCCCAGATAATTACATGTAATGTGGCTAAGGACTTTTTCCGTGTTAACCTTAAGCGTCTTATGGTAAGCGTTAACAAATCGCTTCAGAACAGACTTACTCAGTATGACCTGACGCCTGTTGAATGCGAAACAGCGCTTTTGCCGTATTTTGACGCTGAAACTGGCTATATGACAGTGTACGTCTGCCGGCCAGAGGCAATGATGGATGAAATGTGCGCAGGCGCACGTCTCAGAAGCATAAAAACTAGCGCCAACACCTGTAAAATGAAAGTTGAACTTCAGAAAAGCAAAGATACGCGCATAACAGGCGCTGTTCTTAAGTATCGTTCTGCAACAGAGGATATAGAAATTCCTGTAAAGACTGAAGTAACAGACCGCGGAGACAGCGCTGTTGTTAATCTCAGTGTTGAGTTTGACAGTTCAATGCCTCTTAAAGAAGTGTTCTGGGATCTGCGGCTTTTGGTGGAAAAGTACGGCTATACTCACCGCTCGAAAGTCGTTTACCTTCACAGAAGGCTTAAGTATAAGTTCTTCTTCACAAACTGCGAATGCCGCGTTGACGACGAGCATATCATCTTCCCGTATTTCGGTAAAAAGAGCGTGCTTTGCTTCTGCTATCGTGAAAAGACAGAATATGACAACATGAAAACACGTTTTAAGGAAATGACAGCGTATTTCCTTTATCGTTTCTTCGGTGCGTTTTGGAGAAGAAAAAAGATATGGATTGTGTTTGAAAAATTCTGCAAGACAGCCCAGGACAACAGCTATTACTTTTTCAAATACTGCATGGAAAAACTGCCCGAAAAAGAGAAAAAGCGTATTTTCTATGTTATTGATAAGCGTTCTCCCGACTATGAGAATATCAAAAAATACCAGAAAAACGTAATTCAGTTTATGAGCATAAAGCACATGCTTTACTGCCTTGCTATGAATATCTGTATTTCTTCCGATTCTACATCTCACCTTTATGTGTGGCGTTCAAAGCCCAGCGTAATACGCAGAGCAATAAAGAAGAAAAAAGAGATGTTCCTCCAGCACGGAGTTATCGCTCTTAAACAGGTTCATAATATCTTTGGCAAGAAGAGCGCCAGCCCTATGACGTATTTCGTTACTTCCTCAAAAGAGGAAAACGCTATTATCGTAAATGATTTCGGCTATAAGCCCCAGAACGTGCCGATCACAGGCCTTTGCAGATGGGATGTGCTTGAGGATAAGTCAGACCCCCGCGACCGCTTTGTTCTGCTTATGCCCACTTGGCGTTCGTGGCTTGAGGAGGTTAGCAGCCAGGCGTTTATTGAAAGCGATTATTATGAGAATTACTCAAAACTGCTGACAAGCCGCAAACTGACCGATATGCTGGAGAAAAACAATGTTAAGCTTGTTTTCTATCTTCATCCTAAATTTGCCGCTTATATCGACGAATTTAAAGATAAAATGAGCAGTAACGTTGTTTGCGTTCCGTTTGGCGAACGCCCGCTAAATGATCTTCTTATGCGCTGTTCAATGCTTATTACCGACTATTCAAGCGTATGCTGGGATGTGCTCTATCAGGACAAGCCGGTACTGTTTTATCAGTTCGACTATGAACGATATGATCTTGCCCACGGCTCATATATTAATATGGAGACAGACCTTATGGGCGAGCGTTCAACAGAGCCTGAGGAACTGCTCAAACAGCTTGAAGGTTATATAAATAACGGATTTGAAGAAAAAGAAGAATATAAAAAGCGCGCCGCAGAGTATTTCACATTCCGAGATGATAAAAACAGCCGCCGCGTTTACGAGTTCTTAAAATCAAAAGGTCACTGATACAAAACAAAAACCCTGTGAGTTTAATACTCACAGGGTTTCTTTTATATTTTGCTTTTCGGCAGGTGGTAGTTCGGTGTTGCTTCTTTTTCTATTACATTCAGCTCATTATCTAAGAACACAACTTTTTTGTTCATCTTAACTGCTTCATGGATAACTCCCCTCATTCCGTCATTAATACATAAGCAGCTTCCCAGTTTGTACAAGAGGGGATAATAGATATCAGGAGATGAAAAATAATGTATATTCTTTTCATTACGTATTGCGTTAAGCTCGGTATTTGTGAAAACGCCGAAAAAGTCAAAGACAAACAGTTCGCCGGCTTTGGCGCTAAGGGCTTTTACATAATCCAGTGCTTCCTCAGCTGAGAGATGGTTGTCAAGAACGATATAAGGAATATCTTCCTCAACTTCAGGTAAAGCGGTGATGCTTATTGTGTCAAGCCCTCTGATAGACTTTTGGCTTACTATGAAATAGCGCTTTGAATCAATTTCAAATGTTTCCTGTTCTTTTTCAGGGTTGTTTTGGCAAAACGGAACGTAGTCAATTAGCGTTGATTTGCCTTCAAAAATCTTTTTGTTAAAATTCAGCGCTTTGTCCATGCTGTCTTTGTTTAGGAAAAGAATGCTGTCGTTAAGACCTACGTAAAAAGCTTTCCCCCCTAAATTGGAGGCGGTAGATTGATAATTGTTCATATCCACCGTTATTTTTTTACCGCCCAGCGTTTCAATAAGCCAGCGCCAGTAGAAAACGTCATATTTCAGATTGAAAACTATGTCGTAATCTGTTGTGCCGAAAACGCGCAGACATTCGTTTTTGAAAACGTCTTTCGGAAGAAACGCGTTAATTTTTTTCGGGTTTGTAATGAAGTTGTATTCATTTTTCAAAAATGCAAGGCGTTTGTTTGTTTCGGAGTCAGTCAGTATTTTTCCCTTTTTCGCAAGCAGATGAATTTTGGGATCAAGTTTTTCAAACTTGTGGCTGTATTCGTCTACATATTTCCAGTCAACAAGAAGAGTTATATCGTATTTCTCAAGATCCATCCATTGAACAGAGTTTGAAAAGGCGTTATAAAGGGAGTCTATATACTCCATATTTACAACGAATAAAAGTTTTGTTTTGGCTGACTTGAATTTAGAGTTTTTAAGACTGCGTTTTGCAAGAGCCTTAAGAAAATCTGAAAAAGATATTGAATTTTCGCCTTCTGAGCCGATAAACCAGTCGGTTTTGTTTGCGGCGGAAGTTATGTTGATTCTGCTTCTGGCGTCTGTTGCGGCGGAATTTATGTGGTTGATAACGACCTGGCCGCGGCGCTTAATGAAATCAGCATAAAGAAATGTATCAGTATAAATATACTGAGCTGTTGCCAAAGCGTTGTAATATTCCGTGGAATCTTTTTTTACAGCTTTGACATAAGAAACGTTTTTAAAATCGTCCTTAAAATATTCTCTTACGTAGACCGTCATTTTGCTGTCTTTAAGAGCGTTTACTATCTTGGTAACTCTTTTAAGGCTGGCGCCTCTTGATTTTGAGAGAATAAGAACGGTGCGTTTCTTTACTTTGTTTTGCATTGCCTTAAAATAAGGCGTTTCTTCAAAAGCTTCTTCATATTTAAATGAGAGATATTCGGTGCGGGGTGATACTAAATTCTTTTTCATTTTTTTCACCCTCCTTAATTCAAGCATGCTTCAAATTGATCAATGGCCTGTTTGTTAAATTCATCTAAATCAAATTTGAATTTATTTGGTACTTTGCCTTCTGTAAATGCTTTCATACCTTCATACATATCTTCTTCTTCAAATTCGATTATTAACTGTCCGTCAGGTTTTATGCTGTCTTTCACAGCAGGGAAATTAGTTGCAATAATTGCAAGGTTTACGGCTCTGGCTTCTTGCAAAACCATTGATTGCCCCTCGTAAAAAGAAGAAAGAATGAAGCAATCACAGTATCTCATAAAAGTAAATGGGTCATTTAAATTACCGGTCAATATTACTTTACCCGTAAGACCCAGTTTCCTAATTAAATTTCTGGTATCGTTGCAAAGCGGTCCGTTACCAATAATGTAAAGTCTGACGTTTTCATTCTCTTTGTATAGGCGCGCAAAGCCTTTAATAAGATTTTCGTGGTTTTTTTCAGGAGAAAGTCTTCCGACTGTTACAAAATTGATGTTGTTTTTGTCAGGTTTTGGTACAAGGAAAATTTCGTTAGAATCGACCGAAGTGCTGAAAGCCAGTACATTTTTATTTTCAAATGTGCATGGCTCCATATTTATGCATCCCGGTATTGTGCGCTCGATGCTAATTAGGTTATTTGCATAAGCAAAACGATCTTCATTTTCAGGTGTGGATAAGTCTTTTTTATTCTCAAGCATTGTGGTATATGAGCAGCTTACATATTTGTCATAATGCTTATATGCCTTAAAAATATTATCCATTTCACGTTTGAAAATGTATTTTCCATTGACGCAGCGATTATATTCTTTCATTATAACGCTGTGCATCCAAATAATTTTTTTGGTGTCTTTCTGTGAAAGATAGATGTTTGTCCAAAAGGCGTTAAAACCGCTGAAATTGATTAAATAGTCAAATTTAACGTCTCCGAATGAGCGCTTAAATTCGCAGTTGTAGAAATCAGATGGATAAAGTTCCGGATTTTCTTCTTCCGTTATAGCGTTGTCAATGCAATACATTGTTTTAGCTTCGTCTTCAATATCCACTACTTTTGGCGAAACACGGCAGAGCACCCTGACATTTGGGTTAATATCATTTACATAATTTTTTGCATTGTTTGCTCCTATTGCAAAAAATGTGATGTCGTATTTATCATAATCTAAATGATTCATTAGATTAAGCACAGAGTAACTAATACCGTTGACTTTAATGCAGTCAGTATGGAAAAGAATTTTGATTTTATTATTTTTTAATGAGATTGTATTGCTTTCATCTCCAAAGAAAACCGCATTTACAACTCTTTCACAAACGTTGCCGTCGTCATTTTTTGTGTATTTTTCTTTGACGTACGCATATTTGCTGAAGTCAAAAAATGTTGAATAATTTTCAATATCTCCGCACCAGCGGGCAATCTGTTCAAGATCGTCAGATACAGGTCCCGGCAAATTTTCAACAGGGAAATAAAGACCTCTTTCTTTTTCATAAAACTCCAAATCCGGAACATAGAAAATGAGTGGTTTGTCGGTAACAAGAAAATCAAAGAATATGCTGGAATAGTCTGAAATAAGGATGTCTGTGATGCCGAGAAGAGCGTTTGTGTTTACTGTTGCAGGAACATAGTTGTCCTGAAGCAAACCTTTTTCAGCCAGTGATTTATATACAATCTGATGAGGCTTGAAAAGCACCTGATATTCGTTTTTGTCAACGTGTTTATATATTGTTTCGATAAACTTGTTGTATTTGTCGATCTCAACATCCGGGGTGCTGAACTTAACTCCTCTCCAAGTGGGAGCATACAAGATCAATTTTTTTGTCTTGTCATAGTTCACGCCTGCGACTTTGAGTTCTCTTTCAATCAGGTCACGGTCTGGGTGCAAAGTATTGTCAATTCTCGGATATCCTGTTTCAATTATTTTTCCCGGGAATATGCCTTCAAGTTTAAATGCATGCCGAAAATTATCAGTAGTAAATTCAACAGGACTGATAAGATAATCAGTCATGAGCATATTTCTGATAACGTTTGCAACATGAATATTACCGTCAAGCACGTCGTAACCGAGATTTTTTAGCGGAATGCCGTGCCATGTGTTGACAATAACCTGTCCCGGCTTTTTTGCAAAATAATATTGCCATGTGCTGTTGTTGATTAAATATTTTGCTTTTGAAAGATAGACAAAATATTCCTGAGTAAAGGGGACAACAAATTTTACTTTGTCGTTTCCTTCAAACTCAGCCATTATCTTTTCTCTTAAATCGCTTTCTTCAAGAACAATAACGTGGGTGAAATCCGAAAACCTGCTGTCTTTAACAAGATAGCGGAAAAGCGCCCCGGGATTGCATGTTATACCCCTGCCGTAAAATGCTTCGTAAAGAATCATTTTGTCGTCTATAGTGTTGTTTTTTCTGGCGTTGTAATAATCTGCGCGGGTAGCAAAAGCTTTACTTGAATTGTAAAGTCGCTGAGCCTCGGTGATATAAGGAGTAAGTTCTTTTTCCATTTTTCTTTCCTTTTACTAATTTATATTTTATCAATTAAAAGACATACCTTATCGGAAATCATTTTAATTATTTTATCAAAACGAATAAGTTTTTTCAATAATTCAATTACTATTGAAATTGCCAGTGAGATAGCAAACAAAACTAACGCTATAATCCAGAAACTTTTAAATGAATAAATAAAGTCTGCAAAAAACGTTTTTCTGAAAAAAGTATGAATTAACAATATGTTCATTGCGTGTTTTCCCAAAAAAGCGAGAATTTGTTTTACAATAGGAATCCTGATTATATATTCCTTAAAGAAATAAATGAAAACTAACGGTACAATTGTGTAGTGAAGTTCCCACAACTTGCTCTTTGAAACACGGTCAAACAGTATAAAACTTATAACAAGAATAGCTAATATAGGTATGAATTTAATTGCTTTATCTGCTTTTTCGTTTTTCAACCATTTTAATTTTGAAAGACGTTCAAACGCATTGAATTTAGCAAAAAACATACCTATTACCATAATGGTAACAAACGAGTACGGACTATCTCCTTCAGAAGCTCCTATTGGCAAAACACGCGGAAGCATTATAAGCATTATAAGAAGAATAAAATAGCCCCATTTGTCCGTTATTTTTATAAATAGCGGTACAACTAAAATGAAAAATATTAACGCTCCGATATACCACCACGTGGTGTTCATAGACGGAGTGCCAAAAAGATTGGCAAGCCCGAGAAAATCAATTACTGCGTAAACGGCGCCTCTAATCATACCGTCATCACAGTAGACATCAACAGGGTAGCCGTCATAAATTTGAGTTATAATGAAAGAAATAATATAAACGAGCCAAAATCCGCTCATGTATTTTAATAATTTATCAGACGTCCATTTTGCGCTTAATTTTAGACTGCTTTTGCTTTTTGATGCGGAAATATAGAAAAAATATCCCGCCAAAAATGATAAGATCGAAAAGCATATTTTGAAGTAACTGGATAATTCAACAGCAAAATCCTGAGAAAATGGCGCAAAACTTACGTTGTAGTTTTCAAAAAGCGAAGGCGTTCTGAAGCAATGATGAAATATCATCATTATTATTGCAACCCCTGATAAACACAGAGCGTCAGTCTTCGTCAGACTGCGGTCAGATGTGCTTTGCTGAGGTGCATCGCCGAAGTTCTTTTTAAGATTGTTTTTCATTCTTCCGATTCCTTATTATTTGTTATATTTTATCAATCAACAAGCATACTTTATCTGAGAACGCTTTGATAAATTTATCATAGCGTATGAGCTTTTTCAGCGCTTCAATAACTATTGAAACCCCAAGAGAAACCCCGAAAAGCACCAGCGCTATAAGCCAGAATTTTTCAAACGAATAGGTGAAATCCATGAAAAACGTATATCGAAAAAAGGTGTGAACTAAAAATATATTCATTGAGTGCTTTCCAAAGAAAGCAAGAACCTGTTTAACAACGGGGATCCTTACAATATATTCTTTGCAGAAATAGATGAAAATCATCGGAATAATAGCATAATGAAGCTCCCAAAATTCCTCAATTTCAACTCGGTTGTAAACAATTTCGCTGATAACAACGAGAGCCAAAAGCGGTAAGAATTTTAAAGCTTTGTCCGCTTTTTCATTTTTAAGCCATTTTAGTTTTGATAAACGCTCAAATATGTTATATTTTGCAAAAGCCATACCGATTGCCAGAATTACAGCAAAGGAATAAGCTGTGGTAGTTCCCGGAAAACCGATAGGTAAGACTCTCGGTATAAAAACAAGCAGAGCAATCAGTGAAAAGAAACCGAATTCATCTGAATATTTTACAAAAATAGGAATAACGGCAATAAAGAAAATAGCCGCGCTCATATACCACCATGTAGCGCATAGTGTCGGAGTGCCAAAAGCATTTGCCAAACCTAAAAAGTCAATTATTCCGTAAACAGCGCCTTGTATCATATCGTTTTTGCAGTATCTTTCTGTTGCAAAACCGGCAAAAACTTCTGATAAAATAAGCACCAGCAGATATACAACCCAGAAGCCGCTTAATGTTTTTATAAGTCTTGAAGCAGTCCATTTGGCACAGCTTTTCGGCTGGAGTTTGTTTTTGGATGCTGAGCAGTAAAGACCGTAACCTGAAATAAAAGCAAAAATTGAAACACATATTTTGCAGAAATAGCTGAAATCAATAACTCCCTCTTGAGTGAAAGGGAAAAAGTCAACAGCGTATCCCTCAAAACGAGTTGCTGATGCAAAGCAATGATGATAAATCAGAAGTATGATTGCTATGCCTTTGAGACATTGCGAATCGGTTTTTGATAACCCTTTATTGCTTATCACGTTTATCCACCTTTAATAAGATAATCTATTAAATTATGACAGAAATTATATCATATTAAGCGCGTGTTGTAAATGAATTGCATTTATATTAAACCAAAGCAGAGAAAATTTGCCGCTTTCTTGGCAAAATACAGACGATTGTCAAAAATAAACAAAGTATAAACCAATGGACAATTGGTGGAAAAATACACTATTTTTTGCAGGCATATTTACTGAAAAACGTCGGAAAAATAATTCGGATTTATTCAGAATTCTAAAATTCGCCCAATAATCTTGATATTCTTTGACTTATAATTATAATTTATTTATAGAATTAAAATATTGAAATAACGGAAAGTGAATTTCCGAATTTTATTTACGGTAGTGATAGTATGTACAAAATTTTAAAAAAAGAAGCGCTTAACCCAACTGTTATGCGCATGGTTATAGAAGCACCGTTCGTTGCTAAAAAGGCGCTTGCGGGTCAGTTTATAATTCTGAGAGTTGATGAAAACGGAGAAAGAATTCCGCTTACCATCGCCGATTATGACAGAGAAGCAGGAACAATAACCATTATTTTCCAGATAGTCGGAGCCACAACCACTCTTTTATCAAAAAAAGAAGAGGGAGAATGCCTTGCTGATTTCGTTGGTCCTCTGGGCAACCCAAGCAAGACCGAGGGCTATAAGAAAGTTGCAGTTATCGGCGGCGGCGTGGGCTGCGCAATTGCTTATCCCGTTGCAAAAGCACTTCATGAAAACGGCGCTGAGGTTCATTCAATCGTAGGCTTTAGAAACAAAGACCTTGTTATCCTTGAAGATGATTTCAAAGACGTTTCCGATAAGTATGTTTTAATGACTGACGACGGAACGGCAGGTGAAAAGGGCCTTGTTACAAACGCTCTTGAAAATCTTATCAACGAGGGCAACGATTACGACCTTGTAATGGCTATCGGTCCGCTTGTTATGATGAAATTTGTGTGCAAACTCACAGAGAAATATAATATAAAAACCGTCGTTTCAATGAACCCGATTATGATTGACGGAACAGGAATGTGCGGCGGATGCAGACTGCGCGTAGGCGGAGAAACAAAATTTGCCTGCGTTGACGGCCCCGAATTTGACGGTCATCTTGTAGATTTTGACGCTGCAATCGAGCGTTCTGCAATGTATCGTGAATTTGAACGCGAAGCAAGCTGTAATCTTATGAATGCGGAGGTGAAAGACTGATGGATCCCTTGAAAGCTAATGAAATGCCCCACCAGCCGCCGTTGGTGAGAAATAAGAACTTCCTTGAAGTTTCAACAGGTTATTCTGCCGAAACAGCCATTGACGAGGCAAAGCGTTGTCTCCATTGCAAGCACAGACCCTGCGTTGCCGGCTGTCCCGTAAGAATTGATATTCCCGAGTTTATAGCCAAGGTTGCAGAGGGTGACTTTGAAAGTGCTTATCAGATCATCAGCCGTTCATCGTCTCTTCCTGCCGTATGCGGCAGAGTGTGCCCCCAGGAACGTCAGTGCGAAAGCAAGTGCGTAAGAGGTATTAAGGGAGATGCAGTCAGCATCGGAAGACTTGAGCGCTTTGTTGCCGACTGGCACAACAGCCACTGCAAGGTTTGGCCTGAAATACCTGAGCGCAACGGTCATAAGGTAGCCGTTATAGGCAGCGGCCCCAGCGGACTTACCTGCGCCGGCGATCTGGCAAGAATGGGCTATGACGTAACCGTATTTGAAGCGCTTCATGTTGCAGGCGGCGTTCTGGTTTACGGTATTCCAGAATTCCGTTTGCCGAAAAAGATAGTAGAACTTGAGATAAACGGCCTTAAAGCGCTGGGTGTTAAGATCCAGACAAACGTTGTTATCGGCCGCTCAATGAGTATTGACGATTTGTTTGAAGAAGGCTATGACGCCGTTTATATCGGTTCCGGAGCAGGTCTGCCTCGTTTTATGGGCATACCCGGCGAAGAATTAAAGGGCGTTTATTCTGCCAATGAATATCTGACCAGAGTTAACCTTATGAAAGCGTATCTTCCTGAGAGCGCAACACCGATTTATCACGCCAAGCGAGTTGCTGTCGTTGGCGGAGGAAACGTTGCCATGGACGCCGCGCGTTCTGCTATCAGAATGGGAGCAGATGAAGTATTTGTAATCTACCGCCGTTCCTTCGAGGAAATTCCGGCTCGTAAGGAAGAAGTAGTTCACGCTCAGGAAGAGCAAATCGAATTTAAAACGCTTACTAATCCCACTGAGATATTGGGCGATGAAAACGGAAATGTTAAGGGTATTCGCTGTGTTAAAATGGAACTTGGCGAGCCGGACGAAACAGGCCGCCGTTCACCACATCCCGTTGAAAATTCAGAGTTTGATATTGACGTTGACTGCGTGATCATGGCAATCGGTACTTCACCGAACCCGCTGATTAAATCAACAACCACCGGGCTTGATGTAAACCGCAGAGGAGGAATTATCGCTGATGAAAACGGCCAGACATCAAGAAAGGGCGTTTTCGCAGGCGGAGACACCGTAACAGGAGCCGCAACGGTAATCAAGGCAATGGGAGCAGGCAAAATTGCCGCAAAGTCAATTGACGAATACATTAAATCAGAAAAATAAATCATATCAGCCAATCAGTTGTTGGTTTGCGCAGGTCAAATTATGGCTGCTTGCCGTCTTGCTGACTGATAGTCGGCACTTATGGTTGATATTGCATTGCTATTTTGGGCAACCGCTTTCGTGCGGTTGCCTTTTTTATGCCTTGTTTATTTTTTGCCAGTGAATAGGAGAACATAAAAATAACCCCTTAAGCGGCAGCCTGAATAATGCGGTCAGCAAATTTTTCAGCGCCCCTTTAGGGGTTGTGTTTGTCCGGTAATCTTATAACAGCGCGGACATTAGTTTTATGATGTAAGACAAATTATTTCTTACATATAGCTTATCCATTGGTTTTTTATGAATGTGGTTTGTCAGCTGTTGCTTAATACTTCTCCCGTTTCATGCGGCAATATTGATGCTTTGGCATATTTTCTGGGGTTTAGATAGTAGCTGTAATAGTCGTGTTCAAAAACTGCCCACAGGATTACGAGACTTAGCATTCTCTGGGAGTCAAACGCGCTCAGCGAGATAGAAGTTATAGCAAGATAAGTCAGTCCGCCGATAAGGAATATGCGCTTTTCATATTCGCGGCAGAAGAACAGGCGAACAGCAACATAAAGCATTCTTCCGAAAACCATTACCACAAGTATTAAACCGAGAATACCGTAATGATAAAACATATTTATAATGCCCACGTCGTCAAGATAGGCAGAGCCGTTGGGGCCAAAGAAAATATAGTAATTGGTTCCTTTTGGAATAAGAAGACCTAAGCCAAAAAACGGCTGCTCTTTTACAACCTGATTAAAGTATTTAATTGTATTCTGTCTTGAAACAGTTGATCCGCCGATGTCTCCTTCAGTCGAGAATGTATTCATAAATTGAGTTATAGCGCCGCTTGCTAAAAGCGCAACAAAGATGATTAACAGACATGAAATCAAGACAATTTCTTTGTTGACGGGTCTTCTTTTGGTTACCAGCATCATAATAAATGTTACAAGAAAACTTATAATATACATTCTTGTCATGTTGGTGTAGTACTCGTAAAAGGCAAAGAACAGAATTAGAGCGAAATACAGTAATTGCTGATAGGTGTTTCTTTTGGATGTTAAAAATCTGTAGCAGATATAGATAAAAGCAATTCCGGCAACGGAAATCAAGCCCAGGCGCATTCGGTCGGATCGCAGGGAAACTCCCAAATGAGATAAAATATCATAACCAAAAGTATTATAAACGATTGCTCTGAAAGTTCTTATTAGGAGAACAATAACGGTTATGATGGTTATTGTGTTCATAAGTTTTGCAAAGCCGTTGGGACGGCAAAGCAAATAAATAATAGGAAATATCAGCAGAATACGGCAAAAGCTGATACTTGCGGCATAAATTACATCTTGAATAGACTGTGAATAAGCGGAATAGCTGTAAAAGCCCTGTAAAATCAAAACAATTAGGAGAACAACCATGAAAAGTATCGCGTAACCGCTGTAAGGTTTTATTGTTTCTCTGATTTTTTTATTTATAAAAGTGTTTAAAAGCAGTAACAGTGAAATTCCCAGAATTACTACCGTCTGAAACGCAGTCTGGTTGATAAAAGAAAACGGTAAAATAGAAAAGAATTCACCGTCGAACATTATCAAAAAAGTTATCAAATAAATATATGGACTTGTGGAAACCTTAATTTTCATGTGATAATTCCTTTTTTAATAAGTCTTTGCTTTGTTTTATAAAGCGCTTTGCTTCCTTTTTCTTTCCTTCTTTTGAAAAAGTAAACAGTACTTCAAGACAGCGTACAAAACGTACAGCTTTGATTTTAATTTTGCTCCAGTGCATGTAACGGTTTAGGAAATACATTTCTGAGCGGAGATTTTCTGTTCTTGTAAAAAGGTTTGCATTGCCTCCTGAGGAAGCGCCGTGGCAGTGTATTGCACAGGCAGTTGGGTCAAAAAGTATTTTTGACCCGCTTTTTTTTGCTTTTTCCGCTAAGATGTACTCTTCAAAATATAGAAACGTGAAAGGATCAAAAAAGCCTTCTCTTTTAAAATCGGCAACGTTTACCGCGAAAACAGCGCCGGATACCCAGTAAACCAATGACGGTTTATCAGGCAGTAAACGTACTTTTTGAAGTTTGCTTTTTGGCGCAAAGTTTCTTAAATATGTTTCGTAAAAAATATATTCTAAGAAGCTATAAGGTCTTTGTTTTACACTGTTTTGAGTTTTGCCGTTTGGAAAAACAAGTTTCGGCGCGGCAATGAATGCCCCGTTTTCTATATCATTCACAAGTATTTTGATTGTATCTTCATAAAAAACAATATCGCTGTTTGCGATTATCGCCGTTGAACAACCGTCTTTTGCCGCTTTTTTTAATCCCTCATTGTTTCCTGCGGCGTAGCCTGTGTTTTCTTCCAGAGGTATTATTTCAATTTGATTAAAGCCGCCGTATTTATCGCTGAGAACGGAAACTGATTCGTTGCCTGAACCGTTGTCCACAAGATAAATTTTGTAGTCGAGGTTTCCTGCTGTTTTCAGTACAGATTCAACGCAGTTTATCGTAACGTCATATTTTTTGTAATTTAGAATGATTATTCCTGTCATATCATTTTCCGTAACGGTTGCTTTTAATAGAGTTCTTCAAGGGCTTTAACCGTATTTTCAATAGTGAATTTTTTTGCTGTCTGAACGGCGTTTTGGCGCATCGGTTCTAAATTGCAGTTTTTCCATATTCCATAGAGTTCGTCTATGGCGCAGGCAAGAGCTTCTGGTGACTCTTCATTAACTATAATTCCGTTTTCACCGGAATTTATTATTTCGGGAACGGCACCTTTATTGAAAGCCACACATGGAAGGGAGGAAGCCATGGCCTCAACCATTGTAATTCCAAAACCTTCTTCGCATACTGCGGGGTGAACGAAAATATCAGCCTGGGCAAGATAGCCTGTGACGTCGTTTTGTGCGCCTGTGAAAATTACGTTGTCTTTCAGTTCTTTTTCGTTAACAGTTTCATTTAATGTTTCAATATATTCGTCAGGTCCTGTGCCGACGATATAAAGTTTTATATTATCTTTATATTCGGAAAGAGCAAGCGCTTTAATAAGAAGATGAATTCCTTTTATTTCAATCAGCCTGCCGACATATATGATGCGAAATTCATTATCATGTTTTGTGTGATAAAATTTTTCTTCGTTGATACCATTATATATAACGGTAATTTTTTCTGCGTCAAAGCCGAAAATTTTTACAAAACTGGTTTTAACAGTTTTTGAAATTGCGACTATTCCGTCACTTTTCCGGTATGCAGAACGCAAAATTTTTTCATATGCTGCTTGCTTGAGCTTTTGTTTGTATGCACCGTATTTTTTGTCTGCATTTGAGTGAAGATATAAAATGAATTTAGTGTTTTTCAAAAATGTTGCCGCAACAGCATGATAAAATCGTGTGTAAGGAGAGCCGTTGTGGTCGATTACAACGTCGATATTATTCTTTTGACAATATTTAATCAGATTAAATACACCCGAAAGCCTATTTTTTTGTGATTTTTTCGCAACATATATAGAAGAACCGTCTTTTTTTATGTCATCGGCTATACATCCGCCTTCAGAAATAAAATAAAAATAGTTATTATGTTTTGAAATTCTGTTTATATCACGGCAAAGTACTTCTATTCCGCCGATGTTGCCACTCATAAGAAGATGAAGTATATTCATATATAATAACCTTTTTGTGTTTTTAATAAAGACGTGAAAGCGTCAATTTATATAATAAGCCTCAAAGCCGTGCATTACTCGCTGGTCTTCAGGCGGAAGTTTCATGTAATCGCCGTACATACGGGTTAGGTATTCATCGTAACATATAGGGTTTTTGATAGATCTTCCCTCAAATTTTCCCGGGCATGAATCGCTGAAATATCTGCTTGGATAGAAATCAGTGAATTTCGCAAACCAAACCACATTTCCAACAAGTTTATCTTTGTCGTTTTGCGTTTTGCGCCCATGGTTGTCGATTGCTTTAGCCAGTTTTTCAACTCCCAAAGCTTTAGCGAGAGGCTTCTGCAAAGTGCGGGCAGTCTGCTTTGCAATCCATTTTGCACTGCCTTTTTTACTTAAGTTGATTTGCGACGATGCCGCCTCCAGCATACTCCTGACGTTTACTGACCAGGCGAGTTGAAAAAAACGCTTTATCGGGTTTTCATAATAGGTATCAAGAGGGAAAATATCTACAAATATTCCTATTGCGTACTTGCGGTCAGTTACGCTTTTCTCGTATACTACCGTGTTTTTGTTGCATGCTTTTGCAAAAGGATAAATGTAGTTTTTATCTCCCGGCTTTTTTATTTCAATGTAGCCGCCCAGCAGTTTTCCGTTTGAAAGCTCAAGGAAACGGTCGTATTCTTTCCTTGGCAGAAAAAGGTCTATGTCGTCGTCCCAGGGGATAAAACCGCCGTGGCGAACAGAACCGAGAGTTGTTCCGCCGCTGGTGAAAAACTTAATGTTGTTTTCCTCAAAAAAATCAAGCAGATGGAATAGTATGTCTTTCTCAAGAGGCTGAATTTCGCTTATCTCTATTTTTTTCATGTATTCCCACCAAAAATTTATTATTTATTTGCCTCAGGGATAAAAGGATTTTCTGAAAGACTGTATTTTCCGCCTTTTAAGAATTTATGCTTTACTACCCACCATGCAGGAACCCAAATATATTTGTGCATTGCAGGGGAGACTGAGCCTATCATCCAGCAGTTGCGGTCGCACTGCTTTGTTGCGGCGCGAACCTTCATTGCCTGTTCGCTGTTCCAGAGAGTGTCCCAGTCGCCGATTTCGTGAAGATTGCCCATAACAGCCTTTTTTGCCATTCCGTTGCAGGGAATAACGTCGCAGAACGGGTCAATGAAAAACGCGTCTTTGCTCATGTCGCAGGGCAGAAGGCGTTTGTTGCCGTAGATATAATTGATTAAGCCGTGGTTAAAATATGCTCTAAACCATTTTTTCGGCTGATTGCTCTGGAGAAGTTCATTGATAAGCTTTTCAAAATTCTGGGCAACATGATATTTGTCATCAATCTTATTGTCGGTTTTTCTGAAATAAAAAGAATTGTGAAGCGTTGCCGTTGCGAACTCCATATTTAGCTCGTCTGAAATCTTGTAAAGGGGAACAAGATCCTCGCAGTTGAGGTCCTGGACAGTCATTCCGAAGCCAACGTCCGGATGACCCATTTCAACAAGTTTTTTCAGAGTTGAATAGCCTCGGTTAAATCCGTCAGGAATACCGCGTATTTTATCGTTCGTTTCCTGAAGCCCCTCTATGGAAATTCTTATACCTATTTTCGGAAAGCGCTTGCAGAGGTCGATAATTCTGTCTGTGAAATAACCGTTTGTTGAAATAACGATGCGGTTGCTTTTTTTATATAATTCCTCAACGATTTCAGGCAGATCCTTGCGGATAAACGGTTCGCCGCCTGTTATATTTGTAAACGCCATTTCAGGAAGAAGGCGGATATCATCAAGGGTTATCTCTTCTTCCGGTTTTGTGGGGTCTTTGAAACAGTCGCACATATTGCAGTGCGCATTGCATCTGTAAGTAACAATTACCGTTCCGTATAGTGTTCTTCTTTTCATTTTCTTATTCTTCCCCTATAAGATTTCGTTGTAAATCTTGATCAGTTTGTCTGTGTATTCGCGCAGTGTGTCAAAATGAGCGCTGCGGCAGTTTTCAGACATTTTTGCAGTTTTATTTTTATCATAAAACGTAGATTTAATCGTGTCTGCCAGCATTTCGGCATTATGCGGTTCTGTAAGTATTCCCGTGCTTTCGTTATCGATAAGCTCCGGAATTCCTCCGATATCAGAAGCAATTACCGGGGTGCCCAGCAGAATGCTTTCCATTACGGCAAACGGGCAGTTTTCGTAACAAATACTGGGATACACGCTGAAAGCTGCGTCCGCTATATAAGCGTTAAGGGCGCTGCCGCGCTGAAACCCTACGTTTTTAATGTTTTTTACTTTGTTAATTTCACTTCCAAGTTCGCCTGAACCTGCAAAGACAAATGGTATTTCGGCCAGAGACTTGGCCGCTTCAATCAATGTCATAATTCCTTTTTCTTTTGCAAATCTGCCGAAATACAAAACGTATTTTCCATTTGGATTGAACGCGGCAGGGGTAGTTTCGCAAAAGTTGTGAAGCGTTATTGTCTTTCCCTTAAGATCAGGGTGAAGACGCATTTTATTTTCGAGAAAATGAGAACAGCATATTATTTTATCAATAGTTCGATATGTTTTGAGTTTCCTGTAAATAAACGCTTCTGCGGCTCCCATTATACTTTTTGCTTTAGAATTATGAATACACGCATTTTTTATACAGTTTTTGTAATCACCGCTTAGACATGCCTCGCAATTCTCAAGTGTCGACGGAATAATCATAAGATGATTGGGACACAAAAGCTGTGAATCATGCGCTGTATAAACGATTTTTGTTTTTACGCCGTTATCGCTGTCGTATTTTCTGATTTCCATCAAAATTGACGGCGTGAGCTGGTAGTTGAAGTTGTTGAGATGAACGACTTCTGGCTTGAAACTGTCCAGCACTTTGCGGATTTTTTTCCTTGCCTCAGAAGAGTAGATTGTGCTGAAAGCATAATTTATCTTTTTCAAAGGGTTGGAGGTGTGAAAGTCCATGTCCTTTGTATATGCGTTTTCTTTATTACCCACGCAGTTGCCTTCGTGTTCCATGCCGAAATATTCAACTTCATGACCCAGGCGGGTTAATTCCTTGCCCAGTTGGAGCATATATGTTTCGCTGCCGCCGGCGGGATAAAGGAATTTGTTTACCATGAGTATTTTCATCTTTTCAGCTCCTTGGGAAGGTATTTGCCCGGCTCAAAGAGAATATTAAGCGGGCGAAGTTTTCGCATAATTAAAGCGGCAAGCGCAGGAAGTGCAAATGACGCCGCAATGCCAAGGGGAATATGTATAAACGGTGAGAATATTCCGATTTTAATGAGCAAAATTCTCACCGCAGACGCGCAGATTGTGTGCATAAGATAAACGGGCAACGTGTACTGGATACAGAAATAAGAAGCGGCGGCGCCTTTTTTGCTGTTTTTTGCACCGTAAAATATACCGCAAAAGCCCAAACAGGCAAGTATTGACGCGGCAAATGAAAAAATGCTGTTGTTTAAAAGTTCCTGCCAGTGCTGGCTGAAAACAGAGAGAACAACAAATATTCCCACCATAAGCCATGCAACCCAGTTTTTGAAATATTTTTCCAATTTGAAAAGGGAAAATGACATTCCGAGAAGGAACCATACTGCGTTTTGAACTGTTGAGGTAATGAAATAGGGAAGTTCAAAACCTGCGGCTTCGCTGAAAATTTCCAATATTTGTGGAAGGAAAATTTTCAGAATAACTGCCGCCGCAAAAGCACCAACAAATATTTTTTTATTTTGAAATACAGGTATGAACACAAACATGAAAAACAAAGTGAACAGATACCAGTAGGGCGGAATAGGTGAAACGAACAGAGCATCCGCCAGACCGCCGGCTTGAGTGTTTACATCGTCTGAGAAAATCGTCTTCATCAAAACGGTGCATGTTGTAAACACAAAGTAAGGAACGCCTAAAATTATGAATTTTTTTAGCACGTTCTTACCGTAACTTTTAAGCGAGTAAACTTTTGAAAACTTCTGGTAAAGATAGCCGCTGGCAATGAAAAACAGGTTTACATGGAACAAATAAATCGTGTCTATAAACCATGTCGAAAAAGCGGTGTTTTCTACAATACCGCTTTTTATCATGCTCTGACAGAAATGACCGAGAACCACCAGCACGCATCCGAAAATTTTTATGTTGTCAATCCATTGAACTCGATTGTTCGTTTTATTCATAAAGCGTATCCTTGTAGACTTGCAGTGTTTGTTCCGTAACATCGTCCCAGTTGAAACTGGAAAGAATATAGGGCGCGCTGTCTTTGCGGTATTTTTCAACGGTATCCGGACTGCTTAGTAATTCTTCCAATCTCTCTTTAAGAGACTGTGTATTTCCTTTTTCAAAGTATATCGCCTTGTCTGAGCACACTTCAGTGCATTCCGGAATGTCTGAAGTAAGGCAGCAGTTGCCGTAACTCATTGCTTCAAGCAAGCTGATGGGCATTCCCTCAAGGTCAGAAGGCAGACAGTAAATATAAGCGTTTGAATAAAGCGAGTCGAGTATCTGTCCCTGTACAAATCCGGTGAAGACAATTCTTGCATCGCTTTCGGCTGATTTTTGAAGGCTCTGCATATATTCCCGGGTATGGCTGGAACCGCCGGCAATTACAAGTTTCTTATCACTTTTAATTTCTTTAAATGCGTCAATAAGGCGGTGAATTCCTTTTTCGGGAACAATTCGCCCAAGATAGAGTATATAGCCGTCTTTTTCAAGGCCGAATATTTTATTTATCTCGCTGTCTCCGGCTTTGCTGGGACGAGAAATTCCGTTGGGGATGAAAATCGTTTCCCTGTTATATGTATCACGGAAATACTGCTGAACATTACGGGAAAGCACGATGATTTCGTCCGCATATTTTGCCGCTGTGCTTTCTCCGTATTTAAGGAAGCGTGTTGCAAATCCGCCCCATTTTGCTCTCTGCCAGTCAAGTCCGTGAATTGTAACAACGCAGGTTTTGCCTGCGAGTTTTGCAAGTCTTACCATAGCGGCGGGGCCTTCGGCGTGGAAGTGGATAATGTCGTATTTGCCGAAAATTGCGCTTACAGTTGCAAAGAAGCTATAAACAATGGCGTTCAGTTTGCTGCTGTTCGGAGTGGGTATCCATTTTATTTTTACTCCGTCTAAATTGCTGATTCGGTCGCCGGTTTCAAATTCGCGGCCTGCAACGTGGCGGCTTTTTCTGTTGTAAGCCGTAACGTCATGCCCTTTTGCCGCAAGACGGCGCGACAATTCTTCCACAACTATTTCGATACCGCCTTCCCTGGACGGTATTCTTTTGTGACCGATCATTGCAATTTTCATTTTTCTGCTCCCGCCAAAATTTTTATATCAAATTCCTATTTTGCTCCCTTTCCCGTGAAAACAACTGAAACAGTTTTGAAAAGAATTTTTATGTCTGTAAGAATCGACCAGTTGTCGATATATTCGCAGTCAAGTTTTACAACTTCCTCAAAGTCGTGAATATCGGATCTTCCGCTTACCTGCCACATTCCCGTTATTCCGGGGCGCATTGAAAGGCGGCGCTTGTGGTGGCTGCTGTACTTAGTAAATTCGTCAAGCGTCGGAGGCCTTGTTCCTACAAGGCTCATATCGCCTTTAAGCACATTGAAAAACTGGGGCAGTTCGTCAATGCTGTATTTGCGGATGAATTTACCTACCTTTGTTATTCTCGGATCATTTTCCATTTTGAACATAAGGCCGTTCATCGTGTTGTTTTTTTCAAATTCTTTTTTTCGCTCTTCAGCGTCAGTATACATTGAGCGAAGTTTATACATATTGAACACACGGCCGTTTCTGCCGACGCGCTGCTGCTTGAAAAACAGGGGACCGGGCGTCTCTATAAGCAGAGGTACTGCGGTAATGAGAATAACGGGAATTGAAAAAACAAGTCCTACAATTGCACCCATAACGTCTATTATTCGCTTTACCGTCATTTGGCGCGGGTTCTGAACAGCGGCGGCAAAGCTTACCATCGGGTAGTCAGCTACCATTTCGCAGTGTACGTTGTCGAATTTGCTTTCTTTTGCAAAATTTTCAAGAGAAGGCAGGTTAATATGAACGGTAATTCCCATATCTTCCAGTTCTTCAACCAAATCGTCGATTTTTTTGCCTGAAATCGGCAGATTGATATAGACTTCATCTATTGAAGACAAGCGCACCCAGCCTAAAAATTCCTGGATGTTTTCAATTACTTCAAATCCTTTTATTGATTTAGTTCTTTCTTTTAAAGCAGTTGAGATGTCAGAGGATGCTTCGGCGTGTGAGCGATTGTAATTTGCCGGATCCAAATCATCTTCTTTATCAATAATGGCAACGCCTTTTATTGATTTTGTCCAGTCGGTCTTAAGGCGTTCGATAAATTCATCTGCCCTTGAATGCGTTGTAAGCACGCCGACCATTGTCGCGTGCTTGGTGTGAGAAAAATCATTTGTGAGAATTCTTTTTAATACGTATCTGAAAATTCCTGAGAAGAAAACAAAAATAAAGTAAGAGCCGATAAAAAGATAACGCGACTCAATCATGGGGTTTTTGAACAGCAGAAGTAAAACCGCAAACAGCATATATGTAAGCGTTGTGTTCCTAAGTACAGATAACGCTTCAGTCTTTCTGCTTCTCTTTTCGAGATTAAGCGGCGACGCAAATCCTATATAAACAACTGAGTGAGACGCAATAATCAGTAAAAAATACTGAACCCAGTTGTTGACGGAGTACGGCAGAACTTTGTTCATTATTACGCCAAAAATCAAAAAGGCGCAAAAGATAGCAAAGACCGCGCTTACTCCGTCGGCGATATATTCACTTCTCAGCTGAACTTTTTGCCATTTTTTCAAAACAACTCACCTAATTTAAATTACTTGTAGTTATAGCTGTAACCGTAGTCATAGCCATATTTATACTTTCTGTCGTATTTGCGATAGTAAGAGGAATATTTTTTGTGGCTCGGCATTGCGTCGTTGAGGATAAATCCTACAATGTTTGCACCGATTCCTTTGAGTGAGTCAACTGCCGCCCGCACTTCGGGTACATCCGTGTTGCCTGCTTTGACGATGACAACGTAACCGGTTGCTTTGGGAGCGAAAGCGGTTGCATCAGTTACAAGATTGATGGGGGGCGTATCAATAAATACGCAGTCATAGTGACCTTTAACAAATGTCAAAAGTTTGTCCATTCTCGGCGAAGCAAGCAATTCTGCCGGGTTGGGCGGAATTTTACCTGAGGAAAGTACCGAGAGATTTTCGATTTCTGTCTTTGATACGGTGATATTATCTGTAAGTCCTGCAAGTATCTCTGACAGGCCGTTTTTAACGGGGATTGAGAACATACGATGGATAGTGGGGTTTCTCATATCAGAGTCGATGATAAGAGTACGTTTTCCAACCTGAGCAAAGTTTATTGCCAGATTAACAGTGTTTATGGTTTTTCCGTTGTTAGCGTCAGGACTGGTAACAACGAATACAGGGCATTTTTCTCCTTTTTGGGTAAACATCAAGTTGGTTCTGATGGTGTTATATGATTCCTTGATTACAAAAGGAGTTTCAGGACCCAGCATTTTCTTCGGGTCGTTTCGGTTAAATCCGTTGTTGTTTTCATTTTTTTTCGATTTGAAAATACTCATTTACTTTCAACTCCTTTCCCGCCTGATGCAGATGTATCCGTATTTCTTGCAGCGTTTCTGCTCTGCTTTAATTCGTGTGTGGGCAAAAGCCTCGGAACAGTGCCGAGAATCGGAATATCAAATTCTCTTTCAATATCTTTAACAGATGTGATTGTTGAGTTGAGAGCTTCTTTGATAAAGAAGAACAGGAAGGACAAAATGAATCCTGCGCCGAGACCGATAAGAATATTTTTCTTGAGATTTGGAGAAGACGGAGAGGTAGGTTCTTTCGCGTAGTCGATAACGTTGGCGCCGCCGGCTTTGATTATCCTTGAAATTTCTTCAGGGGCAACGTCCGCAACGGCGTTTGCGATTGTCTGGCTGGTTTTCGGATCAGTTGTTGTTACCGAAACTTGGAATACTACTGTGTCTTCGTACTGGGAGGTGCTGATATATTTTCTTACATCGTCAGCACTTTCAAGTCCGACTTTCTGGGCTACTTTTTCCATAACAGAATCGCTTTCCAGAATAACCAGATAACTTTTAACAAGCGCTGTTGAAACAGTGTAGTCGTTGTAAGTCATAGAACTCTGGGTGTTTAACTGATCTGCGTCACTGTAAACATAGAGGTTGATATAAGAGGTATATTTCTGGTCGATAAAAAACTCTGTAAAGCAACCGGCAAGGACGCCGCCCAACAGAGTTATCAGAATAATATAAACGACCTTTTTTCTCAACATGAAAAATATCTTTTTAAGGTCAATGTCAATTTCTTTTGTTTGTTCCATCTTTGTTCTCCTTAAAAGCCTATATATAAATTTAATATATAAATAGTATTATTATTCTACCATTTATGGTGTTCAGTGTCAATGAACTGTGTTCTAAATGCAGAATTTTTGAACAAAGCGGCAAATTTGAAAGCCTTTTTTTGTTGATTTCAACAATAAAATAGACAAATCCTGTAACAAATGGTAGTTTATTTTTATGATTTTACATTTTAGGCGAAAAATTCAGCCTAAATAAAAAAACAATCCACCGCAGTGTTCACCGCGGTGGATTAATAAGGGAAATGATTTTAAAATTTAGTTCTGAGAAGCCTTCTTCTTTTCACTTACAAGGATCATTACAAGGGCAACTGCAGCTGTGATGCAAACAAGAGCACAGATTGCTGTGTAGTTTGAGTAATCAACAGAGCCGGTGTTCGGGATGTTAGGATTGTTAGTAACAGCCTTTTTGGTTGTTGCGTTATCATTGTCAGCCTTTACGGTTGTCTTGTCGTCTGTGCCCTGATCTTTGCTACCGTTTGTGGTAGGCTCCTTAGAGGGCTTAGTTGTCGGTTCAGTGGAGGGCTTTGTTGTGGGTTCAGTTGTTGGTTCTTCCGGAATTTCGCGGCCTGCTGCGTCTGCAACCAGTACAACGGCTTCGTTGAGAAGATCTTCATTGCTCATATCAAAAGCTGCAAGAATAGTAGCTTTTGTATCTTCAGGAATTGTGAAGCCCAGCGCGTTTTCGATCAAGCCTGTGCTGATTGCCATGTCGAGAAGCTTAGCGTTGCTTTCGTTGGCAATAAGGTTTTCATAAAGATAGTCGTAAACGATCTTTACGAGATCAGCGTTTGTTTCTGACTGTGTTACTCTGTCAAGCTTCATGCTTCTGAAGTTGAGCATTGCTTTTCCTGTTGAGGGGTCGTCACTGAAGCTTACTGTAACGAGACCGCTTGTCAGGTCTGAGAGCAGGTAAGCGATTGAGCCTTCAAGGTCAATTCTCTTGCTGTCTCCGTCGCCGAGTGTCGGAAGAGCTTCAAAAGTAGTTTTGATTTCGTTGATAGTATCAGTAACAGCACTGAGATCAACACCAAGTCCTGCAAGTGTGCCGGAAAGTGTTGTCAGAACGTTTGAAAGGTTGGTCAAAACTTTTGTAACGCCGCTGTAAAGCTTAGCGCCGTTATCATCCTTCAGGATGTCGCGTACAATGTCAAGCGCGCCGTTTGCTGTATCAGGGAATACTGCGGCAATAATGTTCTTAATATAGGTTTCGGTTGCCTTTTCATCGCCCTGGAATGTTTCAAAGCCAATAGCAGTATTGGCAGGAACGGGCTGTTCAACGCCGATTGCTTCGCAGATCTCGTCAAGTCCCTGGCCGAACTCTTTTGCGTTTTCAATATCTTCGGGCTTTCCGCTCATAAGGAACGCGAAAACTATTGTTGAAAGAACGTTGGGGCAAACAACCATCTCAACAATTTTGTTGAGTTCGTTCTGGAAATCAGCAGCTGTTTCGCAAACGATGGGATGGCTTTCAAAGAATGTTGTGAATGTACCGGGAGTTGTGATGTTGCCGTTTTCGTCAACAACGTCGTCTACAATCTCGCCGTCAGGAAGATCTGCAAAACGTTCAGGATCAAGCGTTTTGTAGAACTTGGCAGTGCGTGAACTGTCAGAACCTCCTGTTAACATAACAATTGAGCTGAGGGCAGGAAGTTTTTTGTAGATATCCTGAATTGTGTTTCCTGTAAACGCCTTATCTTTCAGGATAGTGTTGATGTCGTTGATCATCAAAGTTACGTCTTCCTCTGTAACTTTGTCTGTGTAAACCGGCTTATATGCCGCCTGCGCGGTGATTGTAGCGGTTACGGCAGAAAACGCCATAACAAGCGCAAGCAAAAGACTGATAAGCCTTGTTCTTTTCTTTGCTTTCATACTGTTTTCTCCTTTCGTTAAATTTTATTACAATAAGAAAACAAACATAGTTTTATGAGCCCGGTCCGAATCTCGTCTGGTTCTCATAACACTAAAATATCACAACCCTGATAATTAAACTTTAGAAAAGCAATCAAAAAATTTAGAAATCCTACGAATATTGATAAAAAATTATCAAACATAGCAAAATGCATAATAAAAAGGCGCTTATTTAAGCGCCTTTATTAAATGTTTACTAAATTCTTAATAATATAACTGTGTTTTAAGCGAATATGAACTGTATGCGACAAATGAAAATTAATAGCCAAAAATCAATAAAAGTGGCTATTTTAGAAATGCTATTAAAAACTGTCGCACTTACAGTTATGCTTTGCTGAAGAAATGTTTTTATCAGTGTTAATTTAGATGTTGTAGTCTATTGCGACACTGCTTTCCGCCACTGCGTGCATATGAGATTTTACAACTGTGCAGTGGTACGGATCGTTCTGATAAGCGTCCAGCGCCTCTTCGTTGTCAAGCCATACCTGGAGAATAATGTCGTAGGAACGCTGGGAATGAAGAAAATCAACGCCCACCTCTATTCCTCTGAGGAGAGGAACGTTGCCTTCCATGGAGCGAAGAATTTTTGCGGCTTTTTCGCATTCTTCCGGTTTGTTATCTCTTAACTTAAAGCAGACAATGTGTTTAATCATTTTTTATTCCTCCAAAAAAAGGAGGAGCAAAAGCTCCTCCCTGATTTTACTTATTTTGCAACGTCGGACGCTCTTGATTCACGAATGATATTGACTTTGATCTGACCCGGATATTCCATCTCGGATTCAATCTTTTTAGCAATTTCATGCGCTACATAAGGCATTCTCTCATCGCTTACAATTTCAGGCTTAACCATAACGCGCACTTCGCGTCCTGCCTGAATTGCATATGCTCTTTCTACGCCGTCAAAGCTTGTGGAGATTTCCTCAAGCTGCTGAAGACGCTTAATGTAGTTTTCGACATTTTCGCGTCTTGCTCCGGGGCGAGCGGCGGAAACAGCGTCAGCCGCCTGAACAAGGCAGGCAACAACTGTCTTACACTCAACATCGCCGTGGTGCGCCTGAATTGCGTGGATAACAGCTTCGCTTTCCTTGTATTTTCTTGCGTATTCAACGCCGAGGGCAATATGAGAGCCCTCCATTTCGTGGTCAAGCGCCTTTCCGATATCGTGGAGCAGTCCTGCGCGGCGGGCAAGTCTTTCGTCCGCTCCCAGTTCAGCCGCCATAAGGCCGGCTATGTAACTTACTTCGAGGCTGTGCTTAAGAACGCTCTGACCGTAGGAGGTGCGGTATTTAAGCTTGCCCAAAAGACGGACAAGTTCGGGGTGGATCGAGCCGCAGTTAGCAGCAAGAACAGCCTTTTCGCCCTCCTGTTTGATTGTTGCATTAACTTCTTTTGTGGATTTTTCAAACATTTCTTCGATCCGGGTGGGATGAATTCTGCCGTCCTGAATAAGTCTTTCAAGAGTAAGACGGGCAATTTCACGACGTACCGGGTCAAATGAACTGATTGTGATTGCTTCCGGAGTATCGTCAATAATAAGTTCAACTCCGGTGATGGACTCGATAGAACGGATGTTGCGTCCTTCGCGTCCGATGATTCTGCCTTTCATTTCATCATTGGGCAGAGCCACAACGGATACTGTTGTTTCAGCAGTGTGGTCTGCTGCACAACGCTGGATTGCAGTGCCGATGATTTCTCTTGCCAGAACGTCGCTCTGGTCACGCACCATCTGCTCGTATTCCAGAATCCTCTTGCTCTTTTCAGTGTCAAGTTCTTCTTCAAGAGAGGCAAGAAGCTGATTTTTCGCTTCTTCCTGTGTCAGGCCTGAAATACGTTCCAGCATGTCAAACTGGCTTTTCTTGATGCCATCGATTTCGAGTAATTTGTCGTCAAGCTGTTTCTGCTTTTGACTGATTTTTTCCGATTTTGCTTCAAGGGAATCTGCTTTTTTATCCAGATATTCTTCTCTCTGGTTCAAGCGGTTCTCCTGCTTTTGAACTTCGCTTCGTCTTTCGCGAATCTCTTTGTCCGCGTCGGAGCGCAGTTTGTGAATCTCGTCCTTAGCTTCAAGAATCTTTTCTTTCTTAGTAGATTCAGCCTCAGCGAGAGCAGTATTAATGATTTTTGTGGCTTCCTGAGTTGCGGAGCCGATTTCTTTTTCAGAACTGCGGCGGCGGTATTCGCTGCCGGCAACAAATCCGATTATAACAAAAATCACGGCGCAAACAACGCCGGTAATAATTACGGCCAAAACCGTGCTACCCATAAATCAACAGCACCTCCTTCTGTAATAAATTCTCGTTTTGAGATTAAAAAATCTCTAATCAGATACCATCAGAAAAGGTACAGTTTATTGCAATTTCAACGTATTTTGCAGTTAAAAGTCTACATAACAAGGTGTAAAACTTCTGTATTATAATACACCTATATATGGTATATGTCAAGTTTTTAATGCCGTTTCAATTACCGCTTGTGTGTTCCAATATACGTTTTGTTTAGAAAGTTTTTGTTTTCGGTCTGTTTTTATTTTGACATGGTATAAAGCGGCAATAAAAAGAGCGTTTTATTTCGGTTGACAGGAGGAAAAAAAGGTGCTATTATATCTTAAAACCGAGTTGAATATATAAATCAGCGACGGGGACATGACAGCGGAGATGCCGTTTTCAGAGAGTGTTCGGCAGGTGAAAGAACACAGCGGTTGCCGTAAGTTACCACCCCTGAGAGCCGCTAATACCGGCCGGCACCCGCCGTTATACGGGGCATGAGGCGCAAAGGTTAAAGCTTTTGCGAATTCAGGTGGAACCGTGGATAAGATTATTCACCCTGTGTTATCACAGGGTGATTTTTGTTTTTACGGAGATTATTCAGCGCGGCGTCGGTTTAACATACTGGCAATGAAAATTGAAATATGTAATACGGAGGTAATATATATGAAAATCACTTTGAAAGACGGCGTCGTTAAAGAATACGACAGCGGTATAACAGTTGCTGATATTGCAAAAGACATTTCAATGGGTCTTTACCGCAACGCGTGCGCCTGCACAATCAACGGCAAGGTTGCCGACCTGCGCACTGCTGTTACTGAGGACAGCACTGTTTCTATATTGACATTTGACGATGAAGACGGTAAGAAAGCATTTAACCATACCGCTTCTCATATTATGGCGCAGGCTGTTAAGCGCCTTTATCCTGATGTAAAACTTACTATCGGTCCTGCAATCAAGGACGGATTTTACTACGACTTTGATACCGAAACTCCTTTCGGTCCAGAAGATCTCCAGGCAATTGAGGCTGAGATGAAGAAGATCGTTAAAGAAGGTCTTGTTCTCGAAAAATTTGAACTGCCCGTTGACGAGGCTGTCAGCCTGATGAAGGAAAAGAACGAGCCTTATAAGATCGAACTTATTGAAGAACACGCAGAAAAGGGCGAAGCAATCAGTTTTTATAAGCAGGGCGAATTTACCGAACTCTGCGCAGGACCTCACCTTATGAGCGTTTCTCCCGTAAAGGCCTTCAAACTTACTAACTGCACAGGCGCTTACTGGAGAGGAGACGCCAAGAACAAGATGCTCTGCCGCGTTTACGGTACTGCTTTTCCCAAGGCTTCAATGCTTGATGAGCATCTTAAAATGCTTGAAGAAGCGAAGAAGCGCGACCACCGCAAACTGGGCAAGGAACTCGAACTCTTCACAATTATGGAAGAAGGCCCCGGCTTCCCGTTCTTCCTTCCAAAGGGAATGGTGCTTAAGAATACATTGCTTGATTATTGGAGAGAACTTCACAAAAAAGCAGGTTATGTAGAGGTATCTACGCCGGTAATCTTAAGCAGACACCTATGGGAGACATCCGGTCACTGGGATCACTATAAAAACAACATGTATACAACGGTAATTGATGATGAAGATTTCGCCATTAAGCCGATGAACTGCCCCGGCGGTATTCTTGTTTACAAATCAAAAATGCGTTCATATAAGGACCTTCCGCTTCGTATGGGCGAACTTGGTATTGTTCACCGCCATGAACTTTCAGGCGCTCTTCACGGACTTATGCGCGTTCGCTGCTTTACCCAGGACGACGCCCATATCTTCATGACACGCGAGCAGATCAAAGACGAAATCAAAGGCGTTGTTCGTCTCATTGACGACGCTTACAATACTTTCGGCTTTAAATATCACATTGAACTTTCCACAAAGCCTGAGAATTCAATGGGCTCTGACGAGGACTGGGATATTGCAACTGATGCGCTTAAAGCAGCAATAACCGAACTCGGCTACGACTTTGAAATTAACGAGGGCGACGGCGCTTTCTACGGTCCTAAGCTTGACTTCCACCTTACTGACTGCATCGGCAGAACATGGCAGTGCGGAACTATTCAGCTTGACTTCCAGCTGCCTGAGCGTTTTGAACTTGAGTACACAGGCGCTGACGGTGCAAAGCACAGACCGATAATGATTCACCGCGTAGTATTCGGCAGTATCGAAAGATTTATCGGAATTCTTACCGAGCATTACGCCGGCGCATTCCCCACATGGCTTGCTCCCGTTCAGGTTAAACTGCTTCCCATCGCAGACCGTCATATCGACTATGTCCGTCAGCTTCAGGAGAAGCTGGAGAAAGCCGATATTCGCTGTGAACTTGATGACAGAAGCGAAAAGATCGGCTTTAAGATCCGCTCTGCACAGCTTGAAAAAATTCCTTATATGCTTGTTGTCGGCGACAAGGATATTGAGGCAGGAACAGTTGCTGTCCGTTCAAGAAAGAACGGCGACGAGGGCGCTTCAACAATAGATGAATTTATAGAAAGAATTCAGAAAGAAGTTGCTGAAAAAGCAAAATAATTGAGTAAAATGAAAGCGGAGGAAACGAAATGTTTCCTCCGCTTATTTTTTTCAATATTGAAAAAATTTATTTTTTCAAAGTGAGAACAAAGACGAGCCAGCCCTTGTCTTCAAAGCGCTGTTTTACCTCAAATCCGTTTTCTTCAAATGACTGGAGTACTTCGTCTTCACGGGTGTCAATAATGCCTCCGGTGATATATATTCCGTCAGGCTTGAGATAACGTCCCACCTGGGGGTTAAACTGCATAATAATATCTGCAACGATGTTGGCAACAACAATATTGTAAGTACCTGTTACCTTGTCGGTAAGGTTGCCTTCAACTGCTGTAAAACGACTTTCGTCAAATCCATTTTCCTTTGCGTTTTCATTGGCTGTTTTTACGGCAAGTTTGTCTATATCTACTCCGAAAGCTTTGTCTGCGCCCAGAAGCAGTGAAGCGATTGAAAGAATTCCGCTTCCGCAGCCGATATCCAGTACAAGGTCGCCGGTTTTAACGTATTTTTCAAGAGTTTCAAGGCAAAGGCGTGTTGTGGGGTGACTTCCTGTTCCAAATGCCAGACCCGGCTCAATATGGAGCACTTTTCGCTTGCCTGCGTCGTATTCATCTTCCCATGTCGGGCGGATAAGCAGCTTTTCTCCTACGGGCATCGGGTGGAAGTACTGCTTCCAGTTGTTAACCCAGTCTTTCATTTCACAGCCTGCTACCGTTATTGAGTAATCAATATCCTGGCTTTTGAGCCGTTCTTCGATGAAAGATACAGCCTCTGCGGGATTTTCGTGAGGGTTGATATAAACGTGAACGATGCCTTTTGTTCTGTCCTTTTTGAGCAGAGACTCTTCGATAAGGTCAATGTGGGCGATTTCCATAGTCTCTTCTTCAAGAGCGGAATAATCCTCAATATAAATTCCGTAAGGCACCACCATGTTGGCAATATTGCCTGCGGTGTCAATATCTTTTGTAGCGACGGTAATCGCGATTTCGGTCCATTTTTCTTCTTCCATATTTATTCTCCAAGTTCAACTTTATGGGTAGCGTCTGTTCTGCCGTGGTTAAAGAGCTTTCTGTTGTCTAGCGCCCACTGACGGTCTGTGAAACTTCCGGGTTCTACCTTTGAAGTGGCGGCGCATATCTCAAATACAGTTGCGTCCAAGGTGTCAAGCTGGGACAGCAGTTCTGCTTCAAGGAACATCGGGCGCACGGGAGAACCGTATTCCGGAACGCCGTGGTGAGATAATATCATGTGTTCAAGCAGTGTTGCTTTTTCAGCGGTAACGCCCAGTTTCTGAGCCGTTTTTTCAACATACATTGCACCCTTAACGAGATGTCCGATAAGCTCGCCCTCTGCTGAATATCCTGTTGCAAGGCCGAGATCGTTTGCCTCCAGTTCCCAGGTTTTGGCAACGTCATGGAGTATTGCGCCGGAAAGCAGGAGATCACGGTCAACGTGGGGGTAGATGCGGCAAACCTCTTCGGCGAGACGAACGATTGACATTGTGTGGAGCATAAGTCCTCCTACAATGGCGTGGTGCAGTCTAAGCGCGGCAGGATAGCGCACGAGTTTCTCTTTGTTTTCCTCCATTATTGAGGAAACGATTGCTTCAAGATCCTTGTCTTTAAAAGCGTGAACACGGCGCATAAGCATATCGTATATCTGCTCTCCGCCCACTTCGCTGGCTGGCACAAGATCGCTCAAACGGTAATCGTCTGACGCTCCTGCTGGGCGGATTTGGGATATTCTGAACTGGTCGCGCCCGTTGTATTGTTCAACAGAACCTCTTACCTTGACAACCATGTCTACTGAAAAAAGTCCGCCGCCGCTGTAATCCCACAGTTTTGACGGAATTTCGTCATCCTTGTCAGCTAAAACAAGATCAAGATAAAGAGAACCGTTTTTTGCTGTTTTTTCGTCACATTTTTTTAAAATCGCGAAGCCCTCTGTCATTCCGTTGGGCAGTTGTTTAAAATTCATGCTTTTTTCCTCCCTGGATTTGAAATTATTATACAACACTTTTCTGCTACATTCAATGCCTGTGTTAACATGGAGTTTATCTTTTGTTAATGAAAGCGCTGTTGACAAAAGAATTTAATATTGATATTATAGTTTTAATTATAAATAATGAAGAAGTACGCAGATTTTTAAGGATGGAGTGATTTTTCTTTTGGAAAATTTTGACAGTCTCTGCATGAACTGCTTTGAACCGCTGACGGCGGGCAGCGTCTGCCGCTCCTGCGGTTTTGACAATGACCGTCCCA